>JBAVUV010000967.1:0-3858 GCA_049696955.1 Candidatus Sulfotelmatobacter sp.
GCTGCAAAGCTGGGATTGGTGCAGTTGATGGTCCCCGCGCTTCCCACTGAGGGAGTGCTGCACGACCATCCTGCAGGCAGCGCGCCGATGGAAGAGAATGTGGTATTCGCCGGCGTAGTCTCGGTAAAGCTGGCGCCGGTCGCTAGGCTTGGTCCGGCGTTGGTTACAACTTGCGTATAAGTGATGTTATTGCCCGCTACCACAGGTACTGGGCTGGCGCTATTAGTAAGGGATAGGTCAGCCGAGCCGGCCACGAGCACGCTGGCCGAGGCGCTGTTGTTGCCGGGATTCGGATCGCTGACGGAGGTGACCGTAGCAGTTTGCGTGATCGTGGACCCGGGGGTTGCGTTGGTGTTCACCTTCACGACGAATGTAAAGTTCGCGGTTGTTACCGCTAGGGTTGAGATGGTGCAAGTCAGGGTTCCCACCGAGCAAGTCCAGCCGGCGGGTCCGGTCAGCGACACTGCGGTCGTGTTGGCCGGCAGGGTTTCAGCGAGCGAAATCGTGCTGGCGCTCGCAGGTCCGGTATTCACCACGGTCTGCGTGTAAGTGATGTTGTTCCCCGCCGACACGGGATTTGGACTGGCAGAGTTCGAAACACTGAGATCGGCTTGAGTGGCGTTCGCCACAGGGATGTTAAGGGTAGCGGAATTATTGCTCGTATTGGTGTCCCGGGTTGTGGTGGTGACCGTGTCGGTGTCGGTAATGATGGTTCCCGCGGCGGTGCCGGCGTTCACCGTCACGACCACGGTAAAGGTGCTGATCGAACCGGGCGCGAAGCTGGGATTGGTGCAACCCGTGGCGAAAGAACTGCAAGTCCATCCGGCCGGAGCACCGCTGTAAGACGTAAAGGTAGTGTTGGCCGGAATCGCTTCATTGAAAGTCAGGTTGGCGCAATTGCTCGGACCAGTGTTCGTCACAACCTGGGTGTAGGTGATAGTGCCGCCCGCGGCAACCGGACTGGGCGTGCCGCTGTTGCTGACTGCCAGATCGCACGCGGCGGTTACCGGAGTGCTGGTGTTGGTAGTGATAGTGAGGGCGTTGGTCGCGGAAACCGACGAAGTCGCTGCGATCGCAGCGGCGGTGACACTCGGCGGAACGTTGACAACTACGATGATGGACGCCGAGGTTGTAACGGCCAAACTTGTATCCGTGCAGGTTATATTTCCGGTTGCCCCTACGGCGGGCGTTGTGCACGTCCAGCCAGCAGGAGCCGAGACGGAAGCGAAAGTAGTGTTGGCGGGTACTGCCTCCAGGAAGCTCACGCTCGTGGCTGCGGCAGGGCCGCTATTCGTTATCGTCTGGACGTAAGTAATATCATTGCCGGCAAAAACCGAGAGCGGGGTTGCGGTCGTGGTCAGAGCAAGATCAGCTTGCGAAGTCGTTGCGGTCACCGTATCGTTTGCGATCGCGGAGTTGGCACCCGCAGTTTGGTTGGCGGCGTTGACCGTCGCAGTGTTGGTGATGAGCGTCCCGACCGCTGTGGTGGCATTCACTTTGTATACGGCGGTGAACGTACCGGTTGCACCTGCGGCCACGCTGGGATTGGTGCAGCTTACGGGCGGAGCAGTGCAAGTCCAACCTGGAGCGGCGGCGGCTGAGATGGAAACGAACGTTACATCGGCAACTGGCGAGGTCGACTCAGTGAAACTTGCGGCGGTGGCTGTAAGGGAGCCGACATTTGTTACAACCTGCGTGTAAGTAATGTTGCCGCCGGGCGCGACGCCGTTTGGCGAAGCCGCGTTGGTGACGATTAAGTCGGCTCCGGCAGCGGCACCGACCACAGTGGAAGCAGAGGCGGTGTTGTTGGCCGAATTTGGATCGCTTACTGACGAACTTACCGTCGCAGTGTCTGTGATCACTGTGCCGTTGGCGGTGCCGGTATTTACTTTCGTGACCAGCGAGAAGGTGGCCGCGGTGCTGCCGGCCATATTCAGATCGGCGCAAACCACGTTGCCGGTGCTGCCGACGGCTGGAGTGGTGCAAGTCCAGCCAGCGGGGGTTGCCATGGAAACAAATGTGGTGTTGTTGGGAACGGCTTCCACAACTGTGGCGTTATCGGCAGCGCTGGGACCGTTATTGGTGACTACCTGCGTATAGGTAATGTTGCTTCCCGCTGCGACCGGATCAGGCGATGCCGCATTGGTGATGCTGAGATCGGCGGTTGAGATTACGTTGGCTACGTCAGTAGCACTGTCATTCGCCAGATTCACTTCACCGCCGCCACTTACTAACGCCGTGTTGGTTTCGACGGAAGGAGCGGTCTGCAGGACATTCGCGTTGATGGTAAGCGAAGGATAAAAACTGTTCGCCGCCAAAACTGCGGAGGTGACACAGCTCACAGTCTGGGACGCAATGGAGCAAGACCATCCGGTGCCGGTGGCGCTGGTAGGAGTGAGGCCAACGGGCATCGTATCGTTCACAGTTACGGTGCCATTGGTCGGACCGTACGGACTCAAGTTTTCGACCGGGATGGTGTAGCTGGCGGTTGATCCGCGGGTGAAGCTGCCGACATGGCTCTTGCCCAGCGTCATATCGGGAGTGCATTGTGCGCCGGACTGTGTGCCGGAAGTCTGGGTGATAGAAACATTCGTGACGCTGGTGCCTGCCGCGCCGGCCGTGGCCCCGTACGGGACGCCGGGATTTTCAGTGAGGCCGCTTGCTCCGCCGTTCAGGCCAGTACTTGCCGGGGTGCCAGAAATAAGAACGACACCACCGCCACCACCGCCGCCGGGGCCGTGACGGTTGGCGAGGGTATAGGGCTCGGTCTGCCAGGCGTTGCCGCCGCTTCCACCGTTGGCTTGCAGCGTGAGACCGCCCTCGCCGCCGTTGGCGGAGAGCACAACGATGCTGCCGCCGGCTCCGCCGCCGCCGCCCGCGTCATTGGCAGTGAGGTTATAGGCCGAAGCGCCGTTGGCCGTTAGAGTTCCGGTCCCGCTAAGGCCGTAGGTGCGAATGATAATGATGCCGCCGCCGGCAGCGCCAGCGCTGGCTTGATTGTCGCCATCGGAATTGTTACGAGTGCCCGCGCCGCCACCGCCGCCCATGGCAACGCGGTTAATGGTTGCGGGAAACAAGATACCGCCTTCGCCACCGACGCTTAGATTACTGTTCCATGAATCGCCGCCAAAACCGCCGCCGCCGCCATTGCCGCCGCCACCGCCGCCGGCGTTCTGATCGTTGGCGACTGGATCGCCATCGGTGCCGCCGCCGCCGGCGTTACCTGGGGCTCCGCGAGCCATGCTGCCATCAGTTCCAGCCGTGCCGCTAGGATAATCGGTATTCGTTTTCAGGAAGGTGCCACCGGATTCCACCCAAAGAGGAGTTCCGGAAATTCCTTCGCCTTTGTTGGAATCATAACCAGCTTCGCCACCCGCTGCTCCGGTGTAAGTGGCGGGAGCGGGTTGACGATAATCGGTAACGGCGCCAGCGCCTCCGGTTAGTTGCATTCCCGCTCCCCCGCGGAAGCCTAGCCCGTCCACCGAGAGAGCGGCGCCGTTCAAAGTCAAAGTGCCAGAACTATCGAGGGCAAGAACTCCACCTGTTGAACCATTCCATGCTAGAGCTGTTGGAGGCGTAGTTGCATTGAACGATGCCGTGGAGTATTGCGGCACGACAATTACCTGATAGGCACTCTTACCGGCAGTGGCCGAGGAGGCAGCGGAGTGGTAAGCGAAAACCGTTCCACCGCCAACGCCGGCTCCTGAGATGGTGACGGAGCCACCGGTTGCAGGGACAGCAGTTTGCGCGGTGACAAACTCATAGTCGCCAGCGCTATTGAGTGTCGTGAATCCCTGACCGGTATAACCGTTTCCATACGCGACTGTGTTGGAGTCGTTGATGCTGGCATCCTGCATC
>JBAVUV010000968.1:0-6247 GCA_049696955.1 Candidatus Sulfotelmatobacter sp.
GGTGCAGAGAATCGTGCGGCGGCACGGAGGTGAAATCTGGGCAACAGGTGAAGTTGAGCGGGGAGCAACGTTTTACTTTACGCTTGGCTCTTCCCGAAGCCGCTCACTGGCTTCCGAGATCAGGAAGCCGGTAGCCGAGTCTATTACCTGATCGACCGGCAATTTTATTGCGCGGTGAGACTGACCTCTGGAAACTCTAGGAGAAATCTCTTTGCCAGCTAAGGTAATTGTCTGATTTGAAATCCCCACTTGGGAATAAACACTACATCCAATCGGATTACTAATCTCTAAACCGCCCTGAGGATGAATGCGATGCCAGATCAAGAAACTATCGAACGAGCTCGTGAGGATGCGCGCGAGGGCAAATCTCCGTCCACACAAGCAGGAGAATTCGTACGCGAAGAGATTCATCACGTGCGTGAAGGAAAACATGGAGCCCGATCGCCGCAGCAGGCGATCGCGATTGGATTATCGAAGGCGCGTCGGGCTGGGGTAAAACTTCCGCCGCCCAAGGGCCCGGCCTCAGTTCGCAGGAAGGCAATGGAAGATGAGGAAGCCGCAGAGCACCCACGCCATAAAGTCTCGCGGACGCGCTCGCGCGCGACGGAGAAAGCTCTACAGCGCGAGGGTCGCAGCTCCGCTAGTAAGACAGCGTTGTCGCGGCAGGGCAAGCGTAGCGCCGCAAAGCGGGGAAAAACTGCGCGCAGCGAATCTGCAACTAAGGCTGCCAGAACCAGAAGGGCTCATTCTTGAGTTGAACTCGCTTCGATTGACCATCATCCGTGTTTAACTGAAATTTGTATTCCCGTCTCATGCTCTGCTGCCTGCTCGGAGACGGCTTATACCGCGGACGCCGTAGTGCCGAAGTTATGTTCCTGTAGTGCGCAACCACACCCAGGAAGGCCATCATCTTCCGATTTACGCGATAGAAAGTAAGGGACACTTTACTTCGCGTACGAAAGAGGTAGAGATGTGCAAGGCAAGAACAAACTCTCGCTGGTTGCAGCCCTGGCTTTCGCTTTCAGCTGCGTCCATGCCAGCGGGCAAGCGTCCAGACCATCAGACCCCGACATTCAACTCAGTCTTCTTGGGAGCACGCTGAAATGTTCCCAAACATCATTGACCGAATCCATCCAGGTGTCCCAGCCTCTCGTGGACCGGGCAAGGCTAAGAGCCCGGCTCGTGACTCTACTGCGCGACAGCCTCTTCGACGATGCAAAAGGCATTGTCAATATCGCGCGGGAAAAAGAGATAAGGAAACTTGCAAATAAGTTGGGAAGAGAGAAGGAGAGAGATTAGGGCCCTCGCGTCGATCTAAGACCGTCTTGCAAACTATGCCCCAGGGGCAAACTCAAGTGCCATAATCGGCATCGAAGTATGGTCTTGTGCCCGGAGTGGCAGTGCGCTGCACGCTTAGCGATCCAGGGAACTGCTCGGGTACATCTTCATCGATTATTCTCTTATCTTCCTTGAGGAGGTCAGCCTCGATGCAGTTTGCGTTTGAACCTTATCTGTCGCGCTCCTGGCAAGGATGCCATCTTTTTCGGGAGAAGCGAATCGATGGCTAGTCTTGCGCAACCAATCGTCTGGCCCGGGCGACCTTATCCGCTAGGCGCGACCTGGGACGGGGAGGGCGTGAACTTCGCCTTGTACTCCGAACATGCGGACAAGGTTGAACTCTGTCTGTTCGACAATCTGGGCAAGCGTGAGACCACGCGGGTGGCGTTGCCTGAGCAAACTGACATGGTGTGGCACGGTTATTTGCCGGAGGTGCGTCCGGGACAGTTGTACGGCTACCGCGCGTACGGACCTTACGCTCCGGAACAAGGCCAGCGGTTTAACCCGAACAAACTTCTGCTCGATCCTTACGGCAAACAAATACAGGGGACGATTCATTGGAGTGATTCGCACTTCGCTTACAAGGTGGGGCACAAGCAGGAAGACTTGTCTTTCGACCGGCGTGACAATGCCGCGGGGATGCCGAAAAACCTCGTGATTGATTCCGCCTTTACGTGGGGGACGGATACTCCCCCTCGTATTCCCTGGCACAAGACTCTGATTTATGAACTCCACGTAAAGGGCTTCACCATGTGCCACCCCGATGTTCCGGCCCATTTACGCGGAACGTATGCGGGCCTGGCGACCGCGCCTATCATCGACTACCTCACGCGGCTGGGAGTGACGTCGATCGAACTCATGCCGGTGCATAGTTTTGTGGACGACCGCCAACTGGTCGAACGTGGTCTGCGCAATTACTGGGGGTATAACTCCATTGGGTTTTTCGCCCTTGAGCCTCGTTACCTGGCGACAAGCTCCATCAACGAATTCAAGACCATGGTGAAGACTTTGCATTCCGCGGGGCTGGAAGTAATTCTGGACGTGGTTTACAACCACACCGCCGAGGGCAATCATCTTGGCCCGACGTTGTCACTGAAAGGTATCGATAACAGCGCGTATTACCGTCTGAGGCCAGATAATCAACGCTATTACACCGATTACACGGGCACCGGCAACACGCTGAACATGCAGCATCCGCGCGTGCTGCAGCTGATCATGGACAGCCTGCGGTATTGGGTGCTGGAGATGCATGTGGACGGCTTTCGCTTTGACCTGGCGGCCACGCTGGCGCGCGAACTCCACGAAGTCAATCGTCTGGGCGCTTTCCTCGACATCATTCATCAGGACCCAATCCTATCGCAGGTGAAGCTGATTGCCGAACCTTGGGATCTGGGGGAAGGCGGATATCAGGTGGGAAATTTTCCGGTGGGATGGGCCGAGTGGAACGACCGTTACCGCGACACCGTTCGCTCTTATTGGAAAGGTGATGAAGGAGTAGTGGGAGACTTGGCGTACCGCATTACAGGTTCCAGCGATCTTTACGCGCATAGCGGAAGACGTCCTTATGCGAGCGTGAATTTTATTACAGCCCACGACGGATTCACATTGCAGGATCTGGTCAGCTACAACGAAAAACATAATGAAGCCAACGGCGAAAATAATCACGACGGTAATAACAATAACCGGAGTTGGAATTGCGGGGTAGAAGGGCCAACGGACGATCCTGATATCCAGGCTTTGCGGGCCACGCAGAAACGGAATCTGCTGGCAACGTTGCTACTCTCACAGGGCGTTCCCATGCTGTATGCGGGCGATGCTATCGGGCACACGCAAAATGGAAACAACAACGCCTACTGCCAGGATAACGAGATCAGTTGGCTGAACTGGAATCTCAAACCCGAGGATCGCGACCTTCTCGCTTTTGTTCAGCGCATGATCAACCTGCGCAAACGGCATCCGGTATTTCGAAGGCGCCATTTTTTTCAAGGCCGGCCGATCAAGGGCGCGAATGTGAAAGATGTGCTGTGGCTCAGCCCCAGCGGCAATGAGATGAACGAAGACGAATGGCGTAATCTTTCCGTTCACGCGCTGGGAATGTTTCTTTCCGGCCAGGGATTGGAGGAAACCGACGAACGCGGGCGCAAAGTGAGTGACACAGATTTTCTGGTCCTGCTTAACCCCTATCACGAGGATATTCCGTTCACGCTACCGGCGTTCCGAGCAGGATCTCGCTGGATCGGGTGGATGGATACTTCGCGCGAAGGCGGTTTGCGACCCACTGACACGTATGATTCCGGTACGACCTATCCCTTGCAGGCACGATCTATGGTGGTTCTGATGGAACGTCACGTGAACGGCAGGAAGGAAGAACCCAAGGTAGATTCGAATGAAGCGCCGTCATAACATGCCGTTTGGCGCGGAGTGCCGCGATGATGGGAAGGTTCGGTTTCGGTTGTGGGCTCCAGCGGCGCGTCAGGTGGAGATTTCCCTCGAAGGTTCCAAAGAGCCGACACGGATTGCGCTGGAACAGCGCGAGCAGGGCTGGTTCGAACTTGTCACGGACGCGGCGAAGCCGGGAACACTGTACCGTTATCGAATTAACGGGGAAAAAGAAGTTCCCGATCCAGCGTCACGATTTCAACCGCGGGATGTCCACGGGCCCAGCGAAGTCATTGATCCCAACGAGTTCGATTGGAACGACGACGCGTGGCGCGGACGCAGTTGGAAAGAGGCTGTTATTTATGAGCTGCACGTCGGAGCATTTGCGCGTCCCGGAACTTTTTCTGCTGTAGAGAAGCGGCTCGATTACCTGGCCGAGTTGGGTGTTACGGCAATCGAACTGATGCCGGTATCTGACTTTCCCGGCCGGCGAAACTGGGGCTACGACGGCGTTTTCCCCTTTGCTCCCGATAGCACGTATGGCCGGCCAGACGGTCTTAAACAGCTGGTGCAGGGCGCGCATGAGCGTGGAATCGTGGTTCTGCTGGATGTCGTCTACAACCATTTTGGACCAGAGGGAAATTACCTGAGCGTTTATGCCCCCCAGTTTTTTACCGACCGCCACAAAACTCCCTGGGGCAAGGGCATCAATTTCGATGGCGCCGAAAGTCAAGTCGTGCGTGATTTCTTCATTCAGAATGCCTTGTATTGGCTTACTGAATATCACTTCGACGGATTACGACTGGATGCGGTGCACGCCATCATTGACGATTCCACTCCTGACATTCTGACGGAATTGGCTGATACGATTCGAAAGACGATGGAGCCCGATCGGCAGGTACATCTGATTCTGGAAAACGAGCGCAACCAAGCAAAGTATCTTCGGCGGACGGAACGATGCCGTCCGCAAACCTACGACGCACAGTGGGACGACGATATTCACCATGCGCTGCATGTGCTGCTTACCGGAGAAACGGATGGTTATTATTTCGACTATTCAAAACGATCGCTCGATCAACTGGGACGTTGCCTGGTGAGTGGATTCGCCTATCAAGGCGATGCTTCTCTTTATAAGAATGGCGAGAGGCGTGGCGAATCGACAGAGGGATTGCCGCTGACAGCGTTCGTATCGTTTCTGCAGAATCACGATCAGATTGGAAATCGTGCGTTCGGAGAGAGGATCGTCACGCTTGCCGATGCACGCGCGGTTCGAGCGGCGGTGGAGATTCTTTTACTGGCTCCCTCTCCTCCCATGCTTTTCATGGGGGAAGAATTCGGAACGCAAACGCCATTTCTTTTCTTCTGTGATTTTGAAAAGGATTTGGCTGCCGCTGTTACTGCTGGCCGAAGGAACGAATTCGCGTGCTTTACAAGGTTCAACGACCCTGAAGCTCGCAAAGGCATTCCCGATCCCGCCGCGGAATCAACTTTTGAGGCCTCTCGACTGGACTGGAATGACCTCGAAGAACCGAGGCATCAGGATTGGTTGCTATTTTATCGGCAGCTATTAAAACTGCGGCGAGAGCACATTTTCTCCCGGCTTTCTTCCGCATGCAAGATCGAAGCAAGCTATACCGCTCGTGAAGATCGGGGATTGAGAGCAGAATGGAAATTTGGGGATGGCTCAAGACTTGCTCTGCTCGCGAACCTTGGCGCCGTTCCTCTTTCGGCAGCGACGGCACCTACCGGTCCAATAATTTACGCCAGTAAGGGAGTTCGCGAGGACGAAGTAAATCGAGGAACTCTGCCGGCCTGGTCCGTAGTGTGGTTTTTGGAATCATGACAGCGCGTTCCTACATACCGCGCGCCACTTATCGCCTGCAGCTCAATCGCGATTTTACTTTTGTTCAGGCGACGGCAATCGTTCCCTACCTCTCTACTCTCGGTGTCAGCCATTGCTACATCTCGCCATTCCTCAAGGCGAGGCCGGGAAGCATGCACGGCTACGACATCGTGGATCACAACTCGCTAAATCCGGAGATTGGAACTTCCGAAGAGTTTGATCGCTTTGTCGCCTCGCTTAAGGAACACGGTATGGGATTGATTGTCGATATCGTGCCCAACCACATGGGAATCATGAGCAGCGACAATGCGTGGTGGCTGGACGTGCTGGAAAACGGTGAGGGTTCCGTCTATGCCTGTTTCTTCGATATCGACTGGCATCCGCTGAAAGAAGAGTTGCATGGAAAAGTGCTGGTGCCGGTTCTGCATGATCATTACGGCGCGGTACTGGAGAGCGGTGAGTTGAAGATTGCGTTTCGCGCTGAGCGCGGCGAATTTGATGTGACTTATCGCGATCACCGGTTTCCCATCGATCCCAAAGAGTACCCGCGCATCTTGCAGACGTGCGCGGACTCTCCCGCGGGAAAACCAGGAGAGGAAAATCTGGATTTGCTGGAGTTTCAGAGTCTGATCACAGCTTTCAGCCATCTGCCGGCGCGACAGGAGACCAGCCCCGACCGAATCGCCG
>JBAVUV010000969.1:0-7521 GCA_049696955.1 Candidatus Sulfotelmatobacter sp.
AATCAAAGGTACGAGCGCGTCGATTAAAATGTCTAACCAAGCGATTGCCCAAACAGCTGCGTCATCCTGAGCAAAGTTGTCGTTGTCGTTCGCGAAGCGACCGACAATGCAGTCGAAGGATCCCTGCAACCTAGGGCCGTCGGCGCCGCCCTGAGGGAGTCCTCTTCCGGCATTCGGAGCGGTGGTGGGAAGCTCCTTTCGGAGTTCGTGGCACTTCGGGCAGACATGGCATCCTTCGACTGCGCGACCGCGAAGCAGTCGCGTCGGGGACTAGAGAGCATCGACAAAATCCCCAGAGGATGGAACCTTGGAATCCCACTTCTCGCAAAGGAAGCGAGAAGTGGGGCACCCTAACTTCTTCGAGTCCCGCTCCTAGGTTTACCGCAACTTCCTGCCTTCTCGCCGCATCTAAACGTTGACAGCAATCCACTCAGGTCTTAGCATGGGCCTGTTGGCAATCATAAGCGCATTGATTACAAAGCACTTATTTGCATCAGAGAGATAACAGGAGACGAATATGGCCAAGATTATTGGAATTGACCTTGGAACCACCAATTCTTGTGTGGCGGTGATGGAGGGCGGCGAGCCTAAAGTTATCCCCAACGAAGAAGGAGGGCGCACCACGCCTTCCGTGGTTGGTTTTACCAAGACTGGAGAAAGGTTAGTGGGGCAGGTGGCAAAGCGCCAGGCCATCACCAATCCCGAGAACACGGTTTATTCGATCAAGCGCTTCATGGGACGGCGCTATGACGAAGTGACGGAAGAGATCAAGATGGTCCCATATAAGGTTGTGCGGCAGGGCGACCACGTCGCCGTGCTGGCGCAGGGCAAGGAGTACACGCCTCCACAGATTTCGGCGCTGATTTTGCAAAAGCTAAAGAAGGCCGCGGAAGACTATCTCGGCGAGAAAGTGACCGAGGCGGTCATCACCGTTCCCGCGTACTTTAACGACGCACAGCGGCAGGCCACGAAAGATGCCGGGCAGATTGCCGGGCTCGACGTGAAGCGCATCATCAATGAGCCGACGGCAGCGGCGCTGGCCTACGGTCTCGACAAAAGTAAGGACGAGACCATTGCCGTTTATGACTTCGGCGGCGGGACTTTTGATATTTCGATCCTCGAAGTCGGCGAGGGTGTGATTGAAGTCAAGGCCACCAACGGCGACACGCACCTGGGCGGCGACAACCTGGATCAGCGGATCGTCGATTGGCTCATCGATGAATTCAAGAAGGACGAAGGTCTCGACTTGCGCGGCAAGGGCAACGAAATGGCCCTGCAGCGTCTGCGCGACGCAGCCGAGCGGGCGAAGATCGAACTCTCCACCACGATGGAGACGGAAATTAATCTGCCGTTCATCACGGCCGATGCGGGCGGTCCCAAGCACCTGGTAAAGAAGCTGACCAGGGCCAAGCTCGAAGGCATGGTGGAAGACATCATTCAGCGCTCGGTCGGTCCGTGCAAGCAGTGCATGAAAGATGCGGGCGTCGATGCCAGCAAGATCAACGAGGTAGTGCTCGTCGGCGGCCAGACTCGTATGCCCCGCATTCAGGCGCTGGTGAAAGAGTTGTTCGGCAAGGAAGGCCACAAGGGTGTGAATCCCGATGAAGTGGTCGCAATCGGCGCAGCGATTCAGGGTGGCGTGCTCTGCGGCGAAGTGAAAGACCTGCTGCTGCTGGACGTGACTCCGCTTTCGCTCTCGATTGAAACGTTGGGCGGCGTGGCGACTCCGATGATTCCGCGGAACACGACCATTCCTACCAAGAAGACGGAAACGTTCTCGACCGCGGCGGATAATCAGACTTCGGTCGAAGTCCACGTGCTGCAGGGCGAACGTCCCATGGCAGCGCAGAACCGGACTCTGGGCAAATTCCATTTGACCGGAATTCCGACCGCACCGCGCGGCGTGCCGCAGATCGAAGTGACGTTCGACATCGACGCCAACGGCATCCTCAACGTGACCGCGAAAGATACAGCCACCGGCAAGGACCAGAAGATCACGATTACGTCGTCCTCTGGATTGTCGAAGGAAGAGGTCGAGCGCATGGCCAAGGAAGCCGACGCGCATGCGGCCGAAGACAAGGCGCAGCGCGATGCGATCGAGGCCAAGAACCAGCTCGACAGCATGGTCTACAACGTCGAGAAGATGCTGCGCGAGTCTGGAGACAAGATCTCCGGCTCCGACCGTGGCGATGTGGAGAACGCCGTAGCCGATGCCAAGAAAGCGCTGGAATCGAACGACAAAGCGCAGATGGATAAGGCTCGCGAGAACCTGACCAAGGCCTCGCACAAGCTCGCCGAAGAAATGTACAAGGCGGCGCAGACGACTCCAGGAGCCGGCGCAGGCCCGGGCGCTCCGACGGATGGAGCAGGCGCGGCTTCGGGCAACGGCGGCGGTCAGAAGAAAGACGAAGGCGTCATTGACGCTGAGTACGTGGATGTAGAGGACAAGAAGTAAGAGCTGCCAGCTCCTGGCTTCTAGCTTGGATCGTGTGGCGCGGGCACTCATGCCCGCGCCTTACGTTTGAATGTAGAGAGTTTTTCAGGGGAGATTCACATGGATTTTCAAGTCAATGACCAGACTTACTTTTTGAGCTTAGCGGAGGACGAGAGGAAGTGGCGAGTGTTTGTTTCCACTCCCGCGGGCGCGTGGCGCATCCCGGTTTACGATGACGGAGGGGAAACCGAGGCTTTGCTCGTGTTAGAAGAGGGCAGGTTGCCAAATTAAAAGGTGGATGCGGGATGCAGTAGGTCAAGATCACTCTGTCAACCTGAGCGGAGTAGCTGCTTTGCGAAGCGAAGTGGCTACGGAGTCGAAGGACCCCTTGCAGCGTACGGTGAGATAGACCTTGAGAGGAGTTCGGATAAAGCCGAGTACCGGGTGAGAACTCCGGGCCGCGTTCGTGGTTGGATTGAGAGGTGTTGGGATTCTTCGACTACGCTCATGATGACAGGTTTATGGTGTCCCTGTGAAGGATCACGAGTATTCCGTTTACATCGTGTGCAGCCGTACTGGCACCCCTTACATTGGCATGACAAACAGCATTTACCGCCGGGCGCTGGAGCACAAACGTGGTGAGATCGAAGGGTTCGCAAGCAAGCATCATTGCGACCGGCTTAGTCTATTACGAAAGCTTTGACGATGTTCATAAGGCCATCGGTCGCGAGAAGCAGCTGAAGGGCTGGATTCGAGCGAAGAAAATTGCTTTGATCGAGTCGAAGAATCCACGATGGGAAGATTTGGCGGATGACAGTTTTCGGGAAGGATGCACAAGTACAGGCGCACACTTGAGATGGCCACGACAGCAAAAAAAGATTATTACGAAATTCTCGGCGTGAAGAAGTCCGCCTCGGCGGACGAGATTCGCAAGGCGTTCCGCAAGTTGGCCCGTAAGTACCATCCTGACGTCAATCCTGGGGACAAGTCTGCCGAGGAGAAGTTCAAGCAGCTCTCCGAGGCGAACGACGTTCTCAGTGATCCCAAAAAACGAAAAATCTACGATCAGGTTGGATTCTACTCAGACAACATCGATCCCGCGACGGCCGAGGCCTATGCGCGTGGTGGTGGAAGCGGCGGATTCGCCGGAGGCGGGCCAGGAGAAACCTCTGGACAGGGTGCCGGACAAGGCGTTCCATTCGACTTCGGCGGATTCGACTTCTCGGACCTGGTGGACAGCGCCGGCCGAGGTCGGCGCAGCGGTGCCGGCAGCGGTGGCGGCGGATTCAAGGACATCTTCTCCGGAATTTTCGGCGGCGGACGTGGAGGCGTAGCGACCGAGGTTGGCCCCGAAGCCGGCTCCGACCTCGAGTATCAGGTCAACGTCCCCTTCTGGACCGCCATCCGCGGCGGCGTCATGCGCCTCAACATCACCCGCCAGGATGTTTGCACGAATTGTCACGGCCAGGGTTACATTGAAGCGCCGGGAAAATGTCCCGAATGCAACGGCACCGGCCAGATTACCCAGACTGGCGGACGGATGAAATTCAACGTCACCTGCCCGCGCTGCCATGGAACCGGTAAAAACATTTCAAACTGTCCCGTCTGTCACGGCGAAGGCACCGTCAGCCGCACTGAGCCGCTGGAAGTTCGCATCAAGGCAGGCACCCGCGACGGCCAGCGCATCCGCCTGGCCGGCAAAGGCAATGCCGGCGCCCACGGCGGCCCGGCCGGCGATCTCTACGTAATCATTCGAATTGATGAGCATCCCGTCTACCGCCGCGACGGCGACGACATTTATCTGACGGTTCCCGTCACCGTTACCGAAGCCGCGTTGGGCGCCAAAATCGAAGTCCCGACCATCGATGGCCGCGCCCTGCTGAAAATTCCTCCCGGCACTCAGCCCGGTCAGAAACTGCGCCTACGCGAGAAAGGCGTACCATCCGCCACCAGGGAGGGCGTGCGCGGAGATGAGATCGTCGAGATCACGGTCACCGTTCCCATGCCCCGTGACGAACGCACCAAAGAACTGCTGAAAGAGTTCGCCAAGCTCAATCCGGAAGATCCACGGGAAGAGCTTTGGAAGAAGGTCTAGTTCAAATCGGAACTGCCCCCAAAATCTTCAACACAGGGATCACAGGGTAAATCACCCTGACTGTGTTATGCAGTCGGAATGGCAACTCCCTCTCCCTTCCGCAGTCTTCGAGTCAATCAAGTCACCGGCACCATTGTTTCCTCTGCCATGCATGTTCATTCTGTTCTTGGTCCGGGACTGCTGGAGAGCGCATATCAGGGCTGCCTCGCCCATCAACTCAGAAAACGCGGATTCTGCGTAGCCAGCCAGGTTGGCCTGCCAGTTGTCTTCGACGGAGAAAAGATCGAACTCGGTTACCGCATCGACCTGGTCGTCGAGAACTCGGTGATCGTTGAGGTAAAAAGCGTCGATGCGATCCATCCCGTTCACCAGGCGCAACTGGTCTCCTACATGCGCCTCAGCGGCATAGGAGTAGGTCTGCTAATCAATTTCTACGTCCTGCACCTGCGGGGATGGAATCAAAAGAATGGTCGATGGCAGGAACTGGGAGAAGTAGCCCTACCCTGTGTTCCCCTGTGCCCCCCGTGTTAAAGATTTTGACGTTACGTCAGTACCCGGCTCCCCACCAAAACTTTCCGGAAATTTTTCACATTTTTCTTGCATCGTTGCAAATTTCCCGTAATCTCACAAATGCGAACTAACTTCAGCGCGATTTCTGGAATCTAAGAAACCAGAAAGCTCAAACACTACCCAGCCCGTTGTGGAGTAGCTGAGAGTGAGTCGCTTGAGGAGGAACACATCGAAATTGGCAACAGCTAGCGCCCCGCACCAGCAAACCGAAAATCCCCAGCCTCTCGCCGTCATCCCCAACCGGACCCCGATCGAAAAGAAGCGATTCGTTCGCCTCACGCTGTGGCCCTTGGTCGCCGCGACTTTCTTTATGGTTTCGGGCGGTACCTACGGCACCGAAGACATTGTTCACGGCGCCGGCTACGGACGCGCGATCCTCATTCTGCTCCTCACTCCGCTGCTCTGGAGCCTGCCCACGGCCTTCATGATCGGCGAGCTATCGAGCGCTCTTCCCTACGAAGGCGGCTACTACGCCTGGGTGCGTCGCGCCATGGGAAATTTCTGGGGATTTCAGGAGGCCTGGCTCTCGCTGGTCGCCTCGATTTTCGATATGGCGATCTATCCCACGCTGTTCGTGGCCTATCTCACGCGGATGTTCCCCTGGTTCCAGGAGGCGAATCGCGGATGGTGGGTTGCTCTGGCAGTCGTGATTGCCTGCGCCTTGCTGAATATCGCCGGCGTGAAAGTCGTCTCGCTGACGTCGCTTTGGCTGTTCTTTGCCCTGTCAGCGCCGTTCGTCGCGATCGTGATCCTTGCTCCGTTCAAGATCGGTGCGCTGGCCAACGCCGTGACCAAGCCAACCACTTCTACGGTAGACATCCTAGGCGGGCTCCTGATCTGTATGTGGAACTACATGGGCTGGGATAACGCCTCCACCATCGCCACAGAGGTCGAGCGCCCGCAGCGGACGTATCCGCGCGCCATGCTGGTCGCCGTAGCAATTGTCGCGCTTAGCTACGTTCTTCCGTTCGCCGCCATGTGGATGACCGGCCTGAAAGCCACGGCGTGGGAGACCGGCTCCTGGGCCGACATCGCCGGCCTGCTCGGCTGACCACTGCTGCGCGTGGGCGTAGTCCTCGGCGGAATCATCAGCGCCTTCGGCATGTTCAACGCGTTAGTGATGAGCTACTCGCGCCTGCCGCTCGCCATGGCACAAGACGGCATGCTGCCCGGCGTCTTCGCCAAGCTGCAGAAAAAGTCACGTGCACCCTGGGTCGCGATTCTCGCGCTCGCCGCGGGATGGGCGATGTGCCTAGGCCTGGGCTTCGCCCGCCTGGTGACGATTGACATCCTTCTCTATGGTTTCAGCCTGATGCTGGAATTCATCGCCCTGGCCGTGCTTCGCTTCCGCGAGCCTGACTTACCCCGCCCGTTCCGCGTTCCGGGGGGGTTATTCGGCGCGATCGCGATTGGCATCCCGCCCATGCTGCTGCTCGCCTTCTCCATTATCCGCAGCGAGCATGAACAGATCTGGAACATGAGCTCCTTCGAATTCGGCATGATCCTGATCGCCGCCGGGGTCGTCGCTTATGCCGCCAACCATTTACTAAAGCCGCAGGGCTGGGCCGCACGAGCACACAAAGCCGAACCCGTGGCATAGAACCCTCAATGTAGTTTGTGTCTTCCTTCGTGTGCCTTCGTGCCCTTTGTGGTTAAATTGGCTGTTGGCCCGACCGCCGATGACCAAACGTAAATCCAAAGGCGCGTACATGATTTCGGCGGTAGCCGAGATGTATGGCATCCATCCCCAAACCTTGCGCCTCTACGAACGTGAGGGCCTCTTAAAGCCGTCACGCACCGAAGGCAATACCCGCCTCTACACGGACGAAGATCTCCAGCGCCTGGAGTTCATCCTGTCGCTCGCCCGCGACCTGGGCGTGAACATCAGCGGCATGGCCATCATCCTGCAAATGCGCGAGCGCATGGAAGAAATGCAGCGCCAGATCCAGGAGTTTGTTCAATACATCCAGGAAGAAGTCCTCACCCGCGCCCACGCCGCCGCCGATCCCGCGAAAGGGGCGATTGTGCCGGTACGGCGGTCGATACTCGCAACGACGATTCCCCCAGCAAAAAAACGTTAGCTATTTTGCTTCTGTCATCCTGAGCGAAGTAGCTGCTTCGCGAAGCGAAGCAGCTACGCAGTCGAAGGATCTCCACCGCGAAGTACTGTCTTGCGGTGCGCAGTATCATGGGAAGCGCCCCATGCTCCCCTTCAAACTTATCTACAGCGACGGCTACTATCTTCCCATCGGCGCACACGTCTTCCCTACCGAGAAATATCGCCGCACTCGCGACCGGTTGCTGGCAAACGGTTTCGCCGAAGCAACCGATTTTCTCGAGCCGCAACCAGCCACTGACGACGATATCCTGCTCGTGCACACCCCTGACTATGTGGACAAGCTGAGCACCGGCACCCTCAGCG
>JBAVUV010000970.1:0-2855 GCA_049696955.1 Candidatus Sulfotelmatobacter sp.
AGCTAACCCCTAGCTGCAAAGCCGCCTCGCGCAGCTTCAGCAATTCCTCATTCTTCTGACCGGATTGTCCGTTCCCTGGCATCGGAACGAAATCCTACAATCAACTCAAAGCACGGTCAATCGCGGGTCCTCTCTTGCCGCGCAGCGGAAATGCCAATGCATCTGCAACAAAGCGAATTGTAATTGATGTTGGAACTGTATGGCATAGACATTTCAGAATAACTCTGCCGACCAAATATTCATTCGGAGGCTGTATGCGTAGTCCAGTCTCCTCTAGTTTCCATGCTCTTCATTTCCAGCAGCGATGCGATATTTTCACCAGAAACTGTTTCCACAAACATCTCATTCGTGTAGGAGAATATGAAAGTAACTTATGACCTCCGTACGAATGGACAAGTGGCTCTGGGCGGCTAGATTTTTTAAGACGCGATCCTTGGCTGCGCGCGCCTGCGAACTCGGTAGAATTCAATCCAACCAGCAGCCCGCGAAGGCCGCGCGGGACGTTCGCATCGGAGATCGGTTGCGCATCGCCAACGAAGGCGGCGAGTTCGAAGTGGAAGTGTTGCTTCTCAGTGACGTCCGCGGCCCCGCGTCGATTGCACAGACCCTCTACCGCGAGACCGACGCCAGCCGCGAGCTGCGCCAGAAAGTAGCCGCCGAGCGCAGAGCGATGAGGGAGTTCGAACAGTTGCCCGCAGCGCGGCCGTCGAAACGTGATCGGCGCCGGATCATTCAATTCCGCGGACGAGGCTGACTCCCGGTGTGCCCATCAGAAGCGTATATCGCGGTAAAAAACGCAGTAGCTTTCGACGTACCAGGAAACGACGAAGAGGATAAGCATGACGCTCGCTGACCAGAAAAACACTCGAACCGGAAGTGTGCCCGTCAGCCGCATGCCACCGAAGGGAGACTTCGAAGTCGACTCGCGAAAAACTAATCCGGCGACCAAGGAGATTGCCGCTGCCAACGCCAGCATTTCTAAAGATTCGCAAATCCGTTGATGCACGTCGCCGGCTGGAATCAGGAAAGCTGTGTGGAATAAGGCATACAAAGAAAGAATAGTCAAGAACAGGGTGACCGGCCTGGCGAACTCTACCAACATGTTGCACCGCGGACTACGCTTAGTTTACCGCTAGCCGAGACGGTACGGGTACGATTTTGAAGAATCAGAAGTGAAAAATCAGATCGGTCGCCACGGTTAGCTGGTCTTGCCGTTGGCCGTTGTCGTAAGCCTTTCGATCCCAGGCCCGCTCGAAACGCAATTCAGGACGTAACTGCACCGTGTTGCCGATCCAGTGACACCACATGATCGTGTTCTCAGAATATTTCGTCGCGTAGCCGGTTCGCTGACCTTTCTTGTCGTCGAGAAAATCGCTGCGAAAAGAAATAAAGTCATGTAACGAAAGTTCCTTCTGCAGAAAATTCACCGCGGCATACTCGGGAGCGGTGCAGCGCACTTCCCCGGGCAAGCAATAAGCCCCCTCCGTCCCTGGATCGGGACGAATCGGCCCTCCCACCGCGGGCACGTCGCGCTCATACATGTACCAGGATTCGGTCGCCATGTGCCAGGACTTCGAGAATTTGTGATACCACGTTGCATCGTACTGCTGCAGATTGTCATATGCGTACTTGCCGTTGTTAATTCCATTGGCGCAAACGTAGAAGTTATCGTTCACCGATTTCGCAGTATAGTTCAGGCAAGCCGTTCCGGAAGGCTTGGCATCGGGCGTCCACGGCGCAACATCGTGACCGACGGTAATTCCTAGTTGCATCAGCCACTGCTGGTTCAACTTCACCGTCGCAATCAACCCGGTGTCGGTAAACGGATCGATGGCATACAGCAGCGAGTGACTGAAGATGTAGTTATTCGGCGCGAGCTGTGCCTCGATCCCCGGTACCGAAATATATCGCCCGATCCTCACATTCATCCCCTGCGCGACTTGCGGAATGTAAACGTCAACATATTCCAGCGTAGGATCAAGTCCATACTGGCGATGATCGTTAACCCAGGGGCCGTTCCAATAGCCCTTTCCTGTTGTAAATCGATAATCCGTGCCGAAGAGGGCGGTGAGATGGTAGCCCCAATCCACGTGATCGCGTTGCACCGAATCGGGCAAGCGCTCCGCATATAAGACAAACTGATCCAATTCCAGGCGGTTGGAGTAAACATCGTTCTCCTCAGGCGCATCGGTTTGTAGCGATGTGCTGTAGTTCAGGGAGGGTTCTATCCATCCATACAGTTTGGTACGGCTCTTCGCCCCGTTAATCGCGGTCATCAGCGGATAGCTGTTGGTGTCCGGCTCGCCGATCGTAGGTGATCCCCCGTAAGACCAATCTGAATTTGGAAATGGCGGCGACTCCAGAGGGGATGGAAGCCCCCGCCGCGCCGGCGCTGAAGACGATGCCGCCGTCCCCGACCAGTCCTGCCGGTAGAAATCCGCCCAGCGCGCGAAGAATCCCTGGGCATCAGCAGTATCGGGACTGGCTGGTTCGGGAGCGGAATTGGAACCAGTCGTCTGCCCGACAATGGCAGGAGATAGAAGCACGATACATATGATCCGAAGGAGAAAGTGTCGGCGGAGGCGCGGTTTTCTCGAGTGCATAGAGGAGAAGCTGCTCTAGTTTACAAGCTCCTGTCAGAAGCGGAGATTCCCGCTCGCGCGCCGTCCGACTCATCCTAATCATTTCTCTCGCATCAGATTCTCCGTAGAATCTTTCTAGCTATCGTAAAGGTGAGAATAAATGATAAGGAAAATGTACAGTGGCCGGCCCGTTCTTAGAGTGTTATTCGCAGTAGTTTTATTTCTGCCGGTCTCGCTGCTGGCGGAGCCGCTGACCATGAAGCATGCCGTAGA
>JBAVUV010000971.1:0-2435 GCA_049696955.1 Candidatus Sulfotelmatobacter sp.
GTACAAGTCTCTCCCAGCTCGCCCGAGAGTAGATAGATCTGTTCCTGCAGGGCTCGAAAATCGTCGGAGGAAGGTCTTGTCGACGGATTTTGCACCGAGGCCAGCACTGGGCGGAAAGCTCGCGTCAAGGTTTCGCAACGATCGCGAAAACTACGTGATTCCTGCTGGCCCGGGATCCATGCCAAGTTGCGGGCGAGTTCCGCCGCGCTCAAGCTCAATTTGTCGGGCCCAGTTTCCATATCAACATCAACGCCAGTAACTACACGCAGGGCTTTGCCATCCGATCTCACGAGTTCCAGGTGACCGCTCTGCGCCGTCATTCCGTATCCTCCCTAGCGATAGCTCGAGGCTTGCATCTCGAACATTTCCGCGTAACGGCCACCCAGCCTTGCCAGTTGGTCGTGGGTTCCTTCCTCTGCAATCCTGCCGTTTTCCAAGACTAGGATGCGGTCGGCTGAACGTACGGTTGAGAACCGGTGCGAAATAAAAAGCGCCATCTTCCCGGCGGTAAGTTCCGCGAAACGGTGAAACACCTCGAACTCGCTGCGCGCGTCCAGAGCGGCAGTTGGTTCGTCGAGAATTAATAGTTGCGCGTCCCGCAGATAAGCTCGCGCCAGCGCGACTTTTTGCCACTCGCCCCCCGAAAGGTCTACTCCCTGCTCGAAGCGCCGGCCCAGCATCTGGTCGTAGCCGCCGGGCAGGCGTCCTATTGTAAGGTCCGCCATGCTTTTTTGCGCCGCACCCTTGAGCAGTTCCAGGTTGTCAATTTCTCCGATGCGCCCGACCGCAATATTCTCCCGAGCCGTCATCTCATAGCGCATGAAGTCCTGAAAGATGACTCCAATTTCCCGATGCAGATCGTCCAGATCGTAGTCGCGAAGGTCGACCCCATCCAGCAGGATTTGTCCCTCGGTTGGATCATAGAGCCGGGTAATCAGTTTGACGATGGTTGTCTTGCCCTGTCCGTTCTCGCCGATCAAGGCAAGCCGCTCATTGGTGTGCAACTGGAAGTTGATCTTGTCCAAAACTCGGCGCGAATTTCCTGGATAACTGAATGAAACATTCCTGAATTCGATTCCCTTCACGATCGGCCGCGGCGCGGGTAGGGCATTCGGCTTGTTCTGGATGGTCGGCTTCATTTCAAAAAATGCCAGTAGGTCTGTCAGGAACAAGGCCTGGTCACCGATGCCGGCGAAGGTAGAGAAAATCTGCTCGATATTGCTGCTGGCCTGTTGAATGGCCCCGGCCAGCATGGTTAATGTCCCAATGCTGAGCGCGCCCGCGATCGTGCGCCAGATCACGAATACGTATGCCGAGTAGTAACCCATGGTGCCGATCGTCGAAAGCAGTGCGCCTGCGATCAGCTTGCGTCGCGAGAGACCGATGTTCTCTTCATAGATGTTGTCGGATATACGAGTAAATCTCCCACGCAGAAAATCCCTCAGTCCGAAAAGCTTCAACTCCTTTGCGGCTTCCTTGCTCCCGGCCAGAATGCGCAGGTAGTCGAGTTGGCGCTTCATCGGAGTCTGCCGGAAATTCTTCGCGTACCCCAGGAAGGCGAAATGGCTCTCGCCTAGAAATGCGGGCACCACACCGGCGACCAGCAGCAACATCAGCCACGGAGAAAACAACATGATCGTGACCGAGAGGGTGATGGTGGTAATCGTCTGCTGCACCAGTCGGCCAATCTGCTGGATCATCACCAGTCGGTCGGTGGCCTGCACGCGAGCCCGCTCCAGGCGATCGTAAAATACGGGGTCTTCATAGGTGATGAGATCAAGGCTTGCTGCATGATTCATCACCCGAATGCTGATGTATCTCGTGTACTTATCCCCCAATAGCGAATCGGAGTAGTCGATCGTGCGGAGGAGAATGCTATTGAGTACGGCCAGGGAAAATTCCGCGACCACCAACCACCAGAAGCCGTGAACCACCGACTGATGGTTGGAGACCGCATGCACGATGCGGTCGATGATCAGCTTTGTAATCCACAACAGCCCAACGGGCATCATTGCGGCGAAGAGCCGCGAAACCAGCCCAAAAACCACGACTCCGGGGCCGGAGTCCCAGACAATCTTCAAAACAGCCGGCACGTTCCGGAGCGCCGAGATGCGTTCCTGCCATCCTCCCCAGAAGTTTTGGCGTTCCGTCATGCGTTCTTGCTGCCGTCTTCAAGCGGATTCCATTGCCGGATGCGATAATGTGCCTTGGAGTATGACAGTCCCGCCCACAGGAACGCAACGGCCCACACAAAAGATGCCGAAAGCTCTTCGAAGGTTTCTTAACCCGGCTTTCTAACTGAGGTTAGCCCCATGGAATCGACAAATTTTGATGCCCGCATCGTTCGCCGCTTTCGCCAACCTCCCAGCCCAACCGATCAACCAATAGAAGTGTTCTGTTCTAATATTGTGAAAGCCGCCAATCTACTGCAAGCC
>JBAVUV010000972.1:0-6032 GCA_049696955.1 Candidatus Sulfotelmatobacter sp.
CCCCAATACGCATCCTGGTCAAATCGCAATACCTGGCCGGTGAAAGCCATGCCCAGCGTCACAAGCAGAAGAAAGACGCCGACGATCCAGGTGAGTTCTCTGGGAAATTTGTAGGCTCCGAAGAGGAAGACCTGCACCATGTGGATCAAAACAATCGCGACCATGAAGTTTGATCCCCAGCCATGCAGCGCGCGTATAAACCAACCCAGGGAGATGCCATGATTGAGGGTTTGCAGACTGTTCCATGCCTCTCCCGCGGAAGGCACGTAGATCAGCGCCAGCAGTATGCCGGTGACAATCTGCAGCATGAAGCAGGTGAGTGCGGCGCTGCCGAAAACATAGAACCAGCTTGCGGTCTGGCGCGGAACCATGTGCTCGGCAGTTTCGCGAATCGGAGTGCCGAGTTGCAGTCGAAGATCGAACCAGTCGCCGACTTTTTTGATCAGGCGCATGTCGTCTTCGCTCCTGCGTTATTTGCTACCGGCTGGCCGGGCGTCGGCATCTCGCCGGCTTTGATGAGAAGTTTTCCGTCGTCGATTTTGTAGTGGTACTGAAATAAGCCGCGCTCCGGAGGCCCGGATGCGCGGGAACCATCCTGATAGTAAGCGCCGCCGTGGCAGGGACACATGAAGAGGTTCGATTGAGCAAACCAGCGAACGGGGCATCCCAGGTGCGCACAGTTGATAGCAAAGACCTGGAACTTTTGACCGTCGATGTTTCGAACCCAGCATGCGATGTCGCCGGTTTCGCCGTCCCAGGCATTGACCACGGGATTCCTGTAGGTGGCGAGACGAGTTTGTCCGGCGGGAAACTGTCCTAGCGCGCCGAGAGAAAGCCACGACTCATAACCAAGTTTCTTTTCGCGAATCACCGGCGAAAGCAAATAGCGCACGATGGGCACGGCCAGGAAAGCGCCGACAATTCCGTTTAGAAGCAAGCCGAGCTTCACGAGAGCTGTGCGTCTGGACATTCCGTTCTCTGTACTCATCGAGATCCTCCATTGGGCAGGTTCGTCGAAGCAGTCGGGTACGGTTGGCCGGGAAACTTTGGCCGTTGAGCTGACAGCCAGGCCACGACATCGGAAACATCTTGCGGCGACATGGGCCGGCCCTCAACGTTGCCGCGCCAGTCCGGTGCACCCAACTCGGGACGGCCCGCAATCACGATGATTCGAAGTTGCTGGTCGCTAACCAAAGCAAGGTATGAGCCATTCACGATCGAGCTGGCTTTGCTGCCTCCGCGACCGTCAATTCCGTGACACGAGGAACAATATGTTCGATATGCGTCGGCCCCACGCTGGGCGTCGCCGGGCCCCGGCGCTCCATACGGCGGCGGAGCTTGAGTGCCGAAAGCAGCGGGTTTCGCCCAGGATCGGATTCCGCGCACAATCGCATCGATCTGCTTTTCAGTGAGCATTCCACCCGCACTCTGCGCGGAGGCAGGCATTGGGGTGCCTGGCACTCCGTTCGCCGCAGCATCGCGAATCACAGCGTCGTCGGCAATTGCGAGAAAGACCGGATTCGCCAGAGCGAAGGCGGCTCCGCCGCTGCCTTCCACGCCGTGACACCCTGAACAGTTCTTCGAGTAGAGCACATTGAAGTCGAGCACTTCGTCTGGTGGCACGACCGCCGCTTCAGCCCGATACACCGGGGCACTACTGCAGGCGGCACATGCAAGAAGCGCGACGAACGCAACGACGGCGAGCGTAACCGGGATGGGCCGATGCTTCATTGCCGACCACTGTCTCCGTTCTTTTCGTCATTCTTTTCGTCAACTCCCGGCGCCTCGATTCCAGCGCGGGCTGCGAAAGGAAGGAATTGCCAGGTACGTACGCGCTCTTGCCGGGAAACCACGACGCCGGCGACGATGCCGAATCCGAGCTGAGAAATAACAAACCACGGCCAGTCGATTCGCTGGTTGAGCACGGGATCAATCGCGTCGAGCATACTGTGGATCAGACCTGACCATAGGACAGGAGCGATCAGACCGCCAAACAGAATCGGGCGGCGAGGAAACATGGGAAGGGCGACGCCATAGAGAAGTCCGACGAGGGAAGAACAGATCAGGTGGAGAATCGTAGCGATGATCAACGCGTCCCAATGGAAGGCCGCGATTTGCTCCGTGGTCGCTCGTCCGGGAAAAAATCCCGCGGACAAGAGATTGATCGGATACCAGATACCGTGGCCGCTGATAATTCCATAGAGCATTGCCAGGATGGCCATGGCTACGCCTCCCGCCAAGCCACCTTTGACACCCGCTGAAATCGGATAAATCTCCAGCGGCAGTCGGGCCCGGTTTAATTCCCCGGTCTTCCATTCGATCCGAGCCACTCGCGGGCGGCTGGTTTGCGCAGTTGGCACTGTATCCAGGATTGGCAGGGATTCGTGCTTTTCGTGGGGCAACACATCAAAGAACCATCCAACGCCGCCACTAACGGCAAAGATTGCGCCCAGAATGCTGACGGATGCGCTGGTGACCAGTCCCGCAAAGACCAGGGTAAAACCGAAAGCCATGACAATCGGCCACGCCGTGGATGCAGGCAATTCAATGGTACGCGGGGCCTGCCGTGAGGCAGCGGATAGATTCAGAGCTTCGGATGCCATGGTTCAATCCTTCCTTTATCGTCCAATTATGTACACGACGGTGAAAACAACAATCCAAACCGAATCTACGAAATGCCAGTAGAGAGACAAAACATCGATTCGCCCGGCATGTTCTGATTCCACTTTTCCCAGAAGCGTCAACCCCATTACCAGAGAGAGACTCAAGAGACCGACCACCACGTGAAATCCGTGCAGGCCAACCAACGAGTAATAGGTTGTTCCGAACAGGTTGGTGCTGATGGTCAACCCGTCGTGGTAAATCAGCCGGTGCCATTCGGTGGCGGTGCCATACAAGAAAGCGGCACCCAGAGCAATGGTCGCGAGCCACAAGATTCCAAAACGCAGAACACTTCCTTGTCGAAGGGATTTTGCAGCCAGGTGAATCGTGAGACTGCTCGAAAGCAAACAGATCGTGTAAAAGACTGGGACGCTCAGAACGTCCTTCGGCATGGGGCCGGTCAGACTCTTGCCGATGTAAAAGATATAAGCCACTACAAAGATCGTGAAGATCGCGGCTTCAGCGACGATCAGAGCGAACATTCCGACGCGCCCTCGATCCGGGCGATTCCAATCACCTGTTTGTTCGGCCACGGTTATTGATGTCGCACTCATCGCAGTTTCCTCGCTATTCGTACTTCCAGTCCGGATCGGCCGGATGCTTAAGGTCCCAGAGCGGTCGGCGGCTCTTAACTACCGGGATCGAGGCGAAGTTGTAGGCAGGAGGCGGCGAATTCGTGGACCACTCAAGTGTCCATGCATCCCACGGATCGCTTCCAGCAGTTTTGCCCCGAAAACGGGACCAGAGCAGGTTTCCCAGGAAGACCAAAATCCCGGCAGCCTGGACGAAAACTCCGATGGTTACAATGAAGTTCCACGTGTCCCAACCGCGCCCGGGTTCGTAGGTGTATATCCTTCGCGGCATGCCCAGCAATCCGGGGATGTGCATGAAGTCGAAGGTGAGATGGAAGCCGATGATGAAAAGCCAGAAATGCAGTTTGCCGAGCGTCTCGTTGTACATCTTCCCAGTCATCTTCGGGAACCAGTAGTAAAACGCCCCGAACAGGGCAAAGAGAATGCCGCCGACAATCACATAATGAAAATGCGCCACCACGAAATATGAGTTCCCCAGATGCCAATCGAATGGCGCCGCACCCTGCATGATTCCGGTGAGACCGGCGATTAAGAACTGGAAGAGAAAAGCAATGCAGAACAGCATGGGAGTTCTGAACTCAATCTTTCCTCCCCACATCGTGGCCAGCCAGTTAAAGATTTTGATTCCGGTAGGGACCGCGATTGCCATGGTCGAGAATACGAAGAATGTATTGGCGTTTGCGCCCATGCCGACCGTGAACATGTGGTGAGCCCACACGCTCATGCTGATGAATCCGATTGCGATCGTGGCCCCCACCATTACTGCATAACCGAAGATCGGCTTGCGCGAGAATACCGGAATGATCTCTGAGACAAAGGCGAAAGCTGGGAGGACCAGGACATAGACTTCGGGATGTCCGAAAACCCAGAAGAAATGCATCCAGATTACGGCCGAGCCTCCGGCCTGCGTGTCGAAGAAGTGTCCGCCAAGATAGCGATCGACCAGCAGCATGATCTGAGCCGCGGTCAGCGGACTGACGGCAAGGATGACCAAGCCGGCCATCACGAAGTTGAGCCAAACGAACAACGGCATTTTGGCTAAGGTCATGCCTGGACAACGCAGGCAAAGGACCGTGGCCACGATATTGATCGCCGTTCCGATGCTGCCAAAACCGGAGACCAATAATGCCAACGTCCAGAAGTCAGTGCTGTGGCCGATTGAAAACGTTCGCGAAGTTAATGGTGCGTAGGCGAACCATCCGACATCCGGGGCATTTCCCGCTCCGTACAGCCCGTTGGCTCCGACCAGGCTGAAGTAGAGAAGCAGCCCACCGAAAGCAGTCATCCAGAAACTGAAAGCATTCAGGCGTGGGAACGCCATGTCCCGCGCGCCAATCATGAGCGGAATCAGATAGTTTGCAAATCCAAACAGAACCGGCATGACCACGAAAAAAATCATGGTCGTTCCGTGCATCGTGAATAGCCGGTTGAAAACCTGGGGCGAGACAAAATCATTGTGGGGACGGATGAGCTGGATGCGGATCAGCATCGCCTCGACCCCGGCGATCAACAGAAACACCAAGGCATAAATAATGTACAGAATGCCCAGGCGCTTGTGATCAACGGTCGTAACCCAATCGTGGAGCCTGGTGACAACTGGGCGCGATGCTGGTTCCGTTCCCGGCAGTGCGATGGCATCAGTCGACATCAGGTGATCTCCTAAGATCTGTAACGGGTGCTCAACGAAGCGTCTCCAAGTAGGCAGTCAACGCGTCGACTTCCTGCGGGCTCAACTCCATCGCCGGCATTAAGGATCCGGGTTTGATCGCGTTCGGATTTAGAATCCAGAGGCGAAGATTTTCCGGAGTATTCGGCGCTGCCCCGGCCGCGATCGTGTCCCGGCTCATCAGATGCGTGAGGTCCGGACCAAATCGGCCGTTAGCTACTGTGCCCGCCACGGTGTGGCAATCGATACAGGCGGTCGTCTCGAATATCCGTTGTCCTTGAGAAACAGCGTCATTTGAAGACGCCGGCTGGCGTTGCTGCTCAATCCACCGGTCAAATTCATCCTTCGACTGGACATAAACACGCAGCAACATCTTGGCGTGTTGGGTGCCACAGTACTGCGCACACTGGCCGAGGAAAACGCCGGTCTCCTGCGGATCGATCCACATTGTGTTGGGGTGGTTGGGAATCAGATCAGTCTTGCCGCCCAGCCGCGGGACCCAAAAGCTGTGGTCGGTATCGGCGGATAGCAGCTGAATGAGTGTCGAAGTCGGATGCGCCGAGTCACTCACCGGCAAATGCAATTCATTCGCGGTGACCACACCCAACTGCGGATAACGGTATTCCCACCAGAACTGATGGCCGATCGCTATAACCTGGAGTGCGTTGCCGGGCGGCGAAGCTCTCTGCACAACGGCGATCACTCGTGCCGTCGCCATGAACAATGCGACCACGATAAGAATCGGAATGATAGTCCACGCCAATTCCACTTGATTGCTGCCGTAGACCTGAGGAGGTTCGCGACCGGCATCCCCAGCTCTTTTTCGGAACTTGACGACGGAGTAGACCAGCAAGCTAAACACAACCAGGAATATGGCTCCGGTGACTGACAATACGAAGAGCGAGAGTCCATAGATCGACTTGGCTGGCGTGGACGCGGGGGCAAAGATGTTCGTTGGACTCAAGGGCGGCGGGGCGGAGTTGGCAACAGCCGCTGTTGCACTCCCGACATAAACAAGAAGCTGTGAAACCAGAAGGCTCCAGTTAATTGAGCCACGTGATCGCATTGGTCTCCTTAGCTCGACTGGAGTGAGGGCAAATCGAATCTCAAAA
>JBAVUV010000973.1:0-3475 GCA_049696955.1 Candidatus Sulfotelmatobacter sp.
CCTGGTGCAGCCCATCGGACCAGCGCCGCCCCGGCATCATGCGTCCTGTAAATTCATCAACGATGATGACCTCACCGTCTTTGATCACATATTCCACATCGCGACGGTACAGCGCATGCGCTTTGACCGCCGTTTCCACATGGTGCTTCAGCGGCCAGTTCTCCGGGTCTGCAATGTTTCCGATTCCAAGTAGCTGCTCAACCTTCAACCAGCCATCATCGGTGACCGTAATGTTGCGGTGCTTTTCATCCACTACAAAATCGCCGGTGAGTACAGCAGCTTCGCCGGGAGGGCCTTCGATTTCTTCGCCTTTTTCCAGCTTCGGAATGATCCGGTTCACTTTGTAGTATTTATCCGTCGATTCCTCACTCGCGCCGGAAATGATCAGCGGTGTACGCGCTTCGTCGATCAGAATGGAATCCACTTCATCGACGATGGCGAAATTGTGCCCGCGCTGCACACAATCTTTCAGATCGAACTTCATGTTGTCGCGCAAGTAGTCGAAGCCAAACTCGTTGTTGGTCCCGTAAGTAACGTCGGCCGCGTAGGCAGCGCGCCGTTGCTCGTCGTCTAGATCGTGGACGATCACGCCTACAGTCAAACCAAGAAACCGGTAAAGCCTGCCCATCCATTCCGAATCGCGCTTGGCCAGATAATCGTTGACGGTGACCACGTGAACCCCGCGTCCACTGAGGGCGTTGAGGTAGACCGGAAGCGTGGCGACGAGCGTTTTGCCTTCGCCCGTTTTCATCTCCGAAATCATGCCTTTGTGCTGAACCATGCCGCCTATCAGCTGCACGTCGAAATGGCGCATGTTGAGCACGCGTCGCCCAGCCTCGCGCACTACCGCAAAGGCTTCCACCAGGATTTCGTCCAGAACTTCCTGCAGCGCTTCGTATTGCTCTTTCTCCAGCCGCTTCGCCTGATCGATATCGACATCCGCTTCCGCTTCGGAGTTCACGTTTGCCGCATGACTATTTTCGAGACGGCTCAATCCTTCGCGAATGCGCTGCCGGAACTCGTCCGTCTTTGCGCGAAGCTGCTCATCGCTGAGCTTCTGCATCTCGGGTTCGAGCGCATTGATGTCCCGGACTCGGGGCATCATGCTCTTGACGACCCGCTCGTTCTTGGTCCCAAAAACTTTGCCAATAAAAGTATTGATCAAACTGTGAAATCCTTCAGAGGGCGGCGACTGCCCTAGCGTATCCCATTTAGCCTAGCATATTTAGATGCAAAGTAAGGTGACTTGGAACCTGGCACGCAATCGCTCTCTCGCATGAGTAAGCCCGATCCAGCAAGGCTCTCTTTCTCAGAAATTCCTCCACTATAAAGAGCTGTATGCGCTTCTTTTCGTGTATATTCCCCACGACCCATGCCCACTTTCTACGACCGTTTCCTTGAGTGCGAGGAGCGCTGGCCAGAGAACGTCGCGCTCGAACTTCAACGCAATGATCAAATCGAAAGTTGCACCTACGCCGAGCTTCGCCGCATGGCCGAATCGGTTGGACGATGGATCCAGGAGAATGAATTCGCGCGAGGATCGCGCTTGGCCATCGTGGCCGAAAACCACCCACGCTGGGTAGCAGTCTATCTGGGAATCATCGCGGCGGGATGCACGGTCGTTCCCCTCGACACCGCACTGCATGCCGACCAACTGACTACGCTCCTAGATGACAGTGGGACCTCAGTCCTCTTCTGCGACGCAAAACATGCCGCATCCGCTCGCGAAGCAGTTTCAGATCTTCACGTTCGTCTCGTGCGCATGGACCCGGAGCGCGTTTCTGATTCCACAGCGGCAGAGGCGTGGTCGACAGATCTGCTGGCAATTTTCGAGAACGGCCCAGGAAACTTTCAGCCCGTGCCTTCTGCCGCCGACGATATCGCTTCGCTGCTCTACACTTCCGGAACCACCGCCGACCCCAAAGGTGTAATGCTCACCCACGCAAATTTCCTGGGCGAAGTGGAAGCCGTGTTTAACTGGGTCGACCTCGGCCCGAATGACGCGCTGTTGGGCGTCTTGCCCATGTTTCATGTCCTCGCTCAGATGGCCAATCTGCTCCTTCCATTAGTGAAAGGCTCTCGCGTCGTCTATCTGGAAACCCTGAACACAACGGAGCTCCTGCGGGCGTTACGCGAGCGGAACATCACCGCCTTCGCTGTTGTTCCGCAATTTTTCTACTTGATTCACCAGCGCATCTTTGAAGAAATCCGCAAGCGGGGCGTATTAACTCAAAAGGTATTCAAGATTCTCGTGGCGCTCAATCGCAATCTGCGGCGAATCGGAATCAATGCCGGAAAACTTCTCTTCGGCAAAATCCATGAAACCCTGGGCCGGAAGATGCGCTATCTGGTCACCGGAGGATCGCGCTTCGATCCCAAGATCGCAACCGATTTTCACGATCTCGGGATCGACGTGTTGCAGGCTTATGGCCTGACGGAAACTACCGCCGCTGTCTTCGCCAATTCGCCTGGCGACAATGTAATCGGTTCGGTCGGCAAAGCGCTGAAGGGAGTGCAAGCGAAGATTGTCGATCCGCAATCGCCGGAAGAAGGCGCTCCCGCTGCGGGCGAAATCGCGCTGCGCGGGCCTGTTGTCATGAAGGGTTATTGGAACCGTCCCGATGCAACCACTGCAGTTCTGCGCGACGGTTGGTTCTACACCGGTGATCTGGGATACTTCGACGCCGCCGGAAATCTATTCCTTACTGGCCGCAAGAAAGAAATCATCGTTCTCAGCAACGGCAAGAATATTTATCCCGAAGAGGTTGAGGCGCACTATCTGAAGTCGCCTTACATCAAGGAGCTAGCGGTGATGGGACTAGAAGCTGCGCGCGGCGAAATCGGGGACCGGCTGCACGCCGTGATCGTGCCCAACTTCGACGTACTGCGCCAGAAGAAAATTGTGAACGCAAAAGAGGTAATCCGTTACGACATCGAGAGTCTCTCGCAGCAGATTGCTTCCACCAAACGCATCGGCCGTTACGAGATCTGGCAAAACGATTTACCTCGCACGACCACACGCAAAATCAAACGCTTCGAAGTGGAGAGGCGCGTCAAAGAAAATGAAACGAGTAAGCTTTCAGAGGATTCCGAACTGCCGGCCGAACGTCCGCTCAACGAACAAGAAACTGCGTGGCTGGATCAGCCCGCCGTACAGAGCGCGCTGCGCATCCTTCGCGAAGCAGCCCGCAGTTCGCCAACACAATTACGCCCCACTCATAATCTGGAACTTGACCTCGGATTCGATTCCATGCAGCGCGTCGAGTTGCCGAGCCGGATCGAAAACAAACTGGGGGGCAATGTCGACGAGTCGCAACTCGCCGGAATCTACACAGTGCGCGATTTAGTCGATGCCGTGCTGCAGAGCGCGGCCAGTAGCGACCGCACTCCTGCGATTCACACCACCTTCGCCGGATGGAAAGCGATTCTGGCTGAGGAGCCTGATCCGGCGGCAGTCCTTCCATTGGCCCTGCCC
>JBAVUV010000974.1:0-6172 GCA_049696955.1 Candidatus Sulfotelmatobacter sp.
GATCATATTGCGCCCGCCAATACCCGCCATGAATACAAATCGCAAGTGGATGCAGTCCCTTCGCCTTCGGAATCCGCAAATCCACAAACTGATTTTGGTCACTCCCATAAGTCACGCGGGCATCAGCCTTCGGCGCCGGTAAACTCAAAATGTCATCGCTCAATGAGGTTTACCCCGTGTTCCCCTGTGCCCTCTGTGTTGAAGTTCTTGATCGTGATCTCCTGAAACTTTGCACGAAATCTCTTGAAAAAGTTTCTACACTACTCGTATCGCAGCGCCTCAATCGGATCGAGTCTCGCAGCTCTCATCGCCGGAACCATTCCACTCACCACTCCCACGACGGCCAGTATCCCCGTCGCCACCAACAAAATCATGGGCGACACAATCAGCCGGATGTCCCCCGCCTCGGCATGTTTGGCCATCGCACTATAAAACGTAAGCCGGCCGACCGAGACCGACACTAGGTATGACAATGCAATCCCTAACAAACCGCCCACCGCCGTTATAGCCATGGCCTCCGCCAGAAACTGAAACAAAATGTCCCGCCGGCGTGCTCCCAACGCCTTCTCCACTCCAATTTCCCGCGTACGTTGCGTAACCGAAACCAGCATCATATTCATCAGCCCCACGCCACCGATGCCCAGCGTCAGCGTTCCGATAAACGCAAGCAGTATCTTCAGCGCCAACGAGATAATTCCGAACTGCGAAAGTTGCTTCTGCGCGTCGAAGACCTGAACCGCGCGCTTGTCGTCCGCTTTAAAATTGTGCGCCGCGGCCAGCGTATCCCGCACTGTCTGGTCCAGTTTGTCATGATCCAGTCCCTGAGAATCCATCCAGATTCCGTCCAGATAGTGATTGTCTTTCAAAACGTTCATCGAGTTATAGGGGATATAGATAGTGCGGTTATCGTCATCGTCGCCCTCCTGCATCCGCGGTTTCACTACGCCAGCGACCTGAAATTCCACCCCGTCGAGTCGGATATCCTCCCCTACCGCCGGAGCCCCGGAAAATAACTTATCCTTTGCCTCCGAGCCAATCGCGGCCACCAGGCCGTGCCGTGCGTTATCAGCATCGTCGAGAAAACGTCCCGCACCCATATCAAGATTCCAAATCTCCTCGATGGATGGATCTATGCCCATCACTGGCATGGTGAAGGTGCGATTTCCGTTTTGCACCGACGAGTCTTTTTGTGACATCCGCACCACGTGTTTGCATAGCGGAACATTGTTCTGCAGCAGTTCAATATCGTCGTTCGTGAAGCGCACCTGCACTCCCGCCTTATTTCCACCCGCCTGTTGCGATGTCCGTCCTGGAAATATTCCGACCGCTGTCGCGCCGAAGCTTTCGAAAATATTTGAGATAGCAGTCCCAAACCCATTTCCATACGCCAGCAGCAACACCACGGTCGCAATCCCCCACGCCATTCCAGCCATGGTCAACATGGTCTTGCGTAAATCATGCCGCATCGCCGCAAACGCCTGTCCCAGCAAATCTCGAAGCATGAAGTCTGTCCTACCCTGTGTTCCCCGGTGTCCTCTGTGTTTAAGCCTTTAATGCGCCGCCTGCTTGTGTGAACCCTCGGGCCTTTGGTACTTGATTACTCCTTCCGCAGCGCCTCCACCGGCTGCAACAAAGCCGCCCGGCGCGCCGGATACAATCCCGCCGCCACTCCCGCAATTGCCAGCGCCGCCACCGCCAGCGCAGCCGTTCCGGCTACAAGCTTCGGCGGATCGAATCCCTCGCCCAGCGAAACTCCTGACAATGCCGCCATCACCCCGGCCGCCGCGGCGATTCCGGTTATCCCGCTGAGCAGGGTCAGAAACGCGCCCTCGACAAAGAATTGAAACATGATGCTCGCGTTCGTCGCTCCCAAAGCCTTCCGTAATCCGATTTCCCGCGTGCGATCGGCAACCGCCACCAGCATGATGTTGATAATCCCAATCGCTCCCAATCCGAGTGTTACCAGACCCACGCTTCCCAGGAAATCGTTCATCGCGTCGAAAATCTTGCCCACCTGGTCCACCGTATTCACCGTGTCCCACTCATCGAACGAATCCGGATTATTGGGATTGAACCCATGATTCCGGGCGATTACTTTATGCACTTCCTGCATCGCCGCCTGGTGCAGAGCGCGCGACCTGGGCTGGTATTCGATAATGCTGATCACGTCGGGCGCCTCTCCCACATTGGTCAGCCGGAAATACTCGCGCATGGTGCTGAAGGGCACATAAGACTGCAGGTTCTGGTTATTGTTGTCGCCGTGCCCAATACGCTGCAGCGTTCCTATCACTTCAAATTGCACGCCATTCAGCAGAATCGTGCTGCCCACCGCAGGCCGGCCGGAGAACAGAGTTCGCCGCGCCTCGTCACCCAGCACAATCACCGGACGTTTCTGCGCGTCGTCCATGGAATTCAGCCAGCGCCCATTCTGAATCGGCAGGTACCGGATCTGGTCGAATGTAGCCGGCACACCAAAAATCTGCCCACTCGCCTGATAGAAATCGCTGACCGCCCGAATATCGTTGCGCTTGATTACCGGCGCGGCGGCTCCCACGCTCCGGCACTCGCGCAGAATGTCCAGATAATCCCGGTACGTCAGGTAGTACTGCCGCAGCGCCGTGAAGCTCCCCTGCACTGCCGGAGCCCGCCCCGACCAGAGAAACATCACGTTCTCGCCCAACGTATCGAACTGCTTCTTATTTCCCGACCGGAATCCTTCACCCAGTCCGACCAGAAGCAATAACGAAAAAACTCCCCACGCGATCCCGAACATGGTAAGAAACGACCGCAGTTTGTGTCCCCACAGCGTGCGCAAGGTCTGCCCGAAGATGTCAAGTAGAAGTCGCACTTGAATTGATTATACGGTCTGTGAATTAGCCCTCCATATCACACTTAAGGCTCTTCTTGTATTAGCATTCCTTAAGTTGCAAGCCAACAGCCCGAATGCAAGCAGAGTCCACGCCCTGGCGATGCTCGCTTCCCTGATTGGACTAAACGTCGCCATCGTGGCCTTGATCGGCGTGTTCTTACTGGTCGCGTCCATGAACGCCCGCAGCTATGACCGACGTGCAGTGACCGGCGTGCAGTGACCGGCGTGCCATGGCCAACAGCACTACGACTTCATCGAAATCTGCAGAAAGTGGCACGTTGGTTACCTTGTCGATCGACTTCTACTCGTTCATGCTCAGATGAATGCTGGAAACCGAACAGCTCGCGCACTTGGACTCCTGTGAGAACGCTCCGGAGTCGATTTGCATCTGCGTGGCAAAGATTTTCCGCGTAGAAGAGACGGAAGTCGCGCTGCTGGAGTTGGGTGGAAGTCTGTTAAATTTCCTGTATCCCATCGAATTGCGGGCAGCCGGAGCAATTCCTCTCTCCAGTTCGGCGGTAGCCGCGCGCACAGCACGCACCAAACAGGCTGAGATTTTCAATGGCTTCACGCAGGTAAAACATTTCAGCGTCTTTGAACTGGTTAAGCTCGGCAAGACAGGACTGGATGCGCAGGTCATTCAGAAACTCATGTCTGCACCCGTTCTTGCCCCCAATGGAGCCGTAATCGGCGTGATCCAGATCTCCCGTAAAGCTCCGCGTCCAGCTGCAGCCGGTCCGGACTTCACCCCCGACGATCTGCGGAAGCTGGAATCGGTTGCCCAGCGAGTGGGTAGACTAATGACCGGTGAAGCCTGATCGTCGTTGTCCCGGGAAATCAGATTCACCTGCCCTCCGCAATACCTGGCTAGCTTTAGGACGAAAGTCCAGCCTCCGAAAGATTATTTCTCCTCATCCAACAAATCAGTTCTCTCCTTCGCAAAACTCCGCTATCCTCTACCCGGGATGACCACGCTGCCTCTTTCCGAGCTTCTCGGCGCCACGGTGTACGACCCGTCTGGCGCGGCAACCGGGCGCGTGCGCGAAGTAACGCTTGCTCCTCAGGAAGATCGCACTCGGATCGCCTCGCTCATTGTTAAAACCAAATCCGGCGACCGAGTTCTTCCCTTCTCCGCTATCTCTTCGATTGACGCCAACATTCACGCTTCCACCAAGCCCTCCGACTGGCCCGCCGCGAACGGGTCTGAAGGATTATTTCTTTTGGAGCGCGATCTTCTCGACCAGCAAGTCATCGACATTAATGGCCGCAAAGTTGTGCGGGTTAACGACGTCGAACTGCAGATCGACTCGGTGACCGAGGCCGGACGCCCTCACGCCACCATACGCGTCACATCCGTCGATATCGGCGCCCGCGGCGCTATACGTCGGCTTCTGCGCGGACTCGCGCCCCGCACCGCTCTCCATGCTCTGTTGCAGAAGATTCCGCTCCGCACCATCCCGTGGAGTTTTGTCGATCTCATCGAAACCGACCCCGCGCGCCGCATCAAGCTCAAGATTTCTCACGACGGCCTGGCTAAACTCCATCCTGCCGATATCGCCGACATTGTTGAAGACCTGGCCCCCGACGAGCGCGAAGCGGTCTTCCGCACGCTCGACGAAGATGTCGCCGCCGAGACTCTGGAAGAAGTCGACCCCAAGGTTCAAAAATCGATTGTGGAGTCTCTGGATTCCGAGCGCGCCGCCGATATCGTCGAGGAAATGGATCCCGACGCCGCCGCCGACCTTCTCGCCGACCTTTCCCAGGATCACACCGAGCAGATTCTCGTGGAGATGGAACCGGAGGCCAGCCAGGAGGTTGTTGAACTTCTCGAACACCGGGAAGAAACCGCCGCCGGCCGCATGACTACCGAATTCCTCGCCCTGCCGGTCACAGCCACGGTAGAAAATGCGATTGGCGTGTTGCGCGAGTTCGAAGGCGGAGTAGAAACCGTCGGCACGATTTATCTGGTCGACTCCAAGGGCACCCTCGCCGGCGCCGTCCCGCTTGCCAAGCTCGTTCTCGGCCAGCCCCAGACTCCGCTGCTCTCGCTGACCTCGGAGCCACTGATCTCAACCCGCGAAGCCACCAGCGATAACGAAGTAGCCGAACTCTTCGACAAATACAATCTGGTGACTCTCCCCGTCATTAACGAGCACAGCAAACTAGTCGGCGTCATCACCTCTGACGACGTAATCACCATGCTCCGCTCCAAACTCTAAACGCTCTACCCCGTGCCCTCAGTGTTCCCTGTGGTTAAGCAGTTGACTCTAGATTTTGCTTTCTCGCTCCGTGCAAATTCGCCCCGCACGAAGTATCTCGATCTCACCGCGCATCGGTATAATCATCAGTTCCCTGGAGAGACCCTTTGCCTTTCGATGACCTCCGCCAATGGATCGCCGCCCTCGACCGCGCCGGCGAACTGAAGCGCATCCAAACCGAAGTCGACCCAATCCTGGAAATCGCGGAAATCACCGACCGGGTGAGCAAGTCGAGAACTGGAAAACCGGGCGGCCCGGCGCTGCTATTTCAGAACATCAAGAACCAGCACGGCTCGCAAGTACTCATCAACCAGTTCGGCTCCGAAGCACGGATGAAGCTTGCTCTGGGCGTGAACTCCTTCGATGAGTTCGCCGACCGCATCCGTGTTTTCATGGACCTTAAATCCCCGCAAGGTTTCCTCGACAAGCTCAAAATGCTTCCGCTCCTCACCGAAGCCGGAAAGTTTTTCCCCAAGACCGTCCCGAGCGGACCTTGCAAAGAAGTCATCAAACGCGACAACTTTTCCCTGCTCGACTTTCCGATCTTGCAGTGCTGGCCCCAGGATGCCGGACGATTCATCACTCTCCCCTGCGTGGTCACCCGCGACCCGAAATCCGGCAAACGAAATGTCGGAATGTACCGTCTCCAGGTCTACGATGGCCAAACCACCGGCGCCCATTGGCAGAGACAGAAAGTTGCCGCCGAACACGCCCGCCAACGCATGCGTTCCGCCGCCACGAATCATGTGGAGACGGCCGCCTCGGCCACCTACTCCGCCAGCGCCGCCGTTGATCTCATGGCCCGCACTTCGGGTGGCCAAATTCTGGCAGATAAAAACCAGCCGTCGGGCAAAATGGAAGTCGCGGTCGCGATCGGCACCGACCCCGCCGTGACTTTTTCCGCTATCGTTCCTGCTCCTCCTGACGTTGAGGAATATCTCATCGCAGGCTTTCTTCGGGCTGCTCCAGTCGAGCTCGTCAAGTGCGAGACCGTGGATTTGGAAGTTCCGGCCACCAGCGAAATTGTTCTCGAGGGCTACGTCAA
>JBAVUV010000975.1:0-6292 GCA_049696955.1 Candidatus Sulfotelmatobacter sp.
GCGTTCCAACTGCCATCTACTGACTCGCTTTGGTGCGAAGATCACGCTCTGCGGGCCGCCAGAGTTTGTGCCGGAAGTTGCCGCGACGCTCGCGCCAGGTTTGCGCGTGACCCGGCATATTGAAGACGCGTTGCGCGGTGCAGACGTAATCATGCTGTTGCGGCTGCAAAAAGAGCGCCTTGCCGGCCAGAAGATCAGCCTGCAAGATTACATTGCGCGATACCAGATGACAGCGGCGCGGGTGAAACTGGCGAAACGTGATGCAATCGTCATGCATCCCGGACCCATCATTCGCGGGCTCGAGTTGACGGCGGAAGTGGCGGACGGCCCACAGTCGAAAATCATTGACGAGGTTCACAACGGCGTTCCTGTGCGCATGGCGATTTTGGCGCGAGCTTTAGGCAAGGCGAAATGAGCCACGAATTTTCACGGATTAACAAGGATACAGATACAGAGAATGACTGACCACAAATCCAAACCGGGATCGCTGCTTATCAAAGGCGGTCACGTCATCGATCCCGCGGCGAAGATCAATGCGCCGATGGATATTCTTTTGCGCGATGGGCGCGTGGCCGAGATTGCGCTGCCGAAGAAAATTCGAGGCGGCGCCGATGAGAAGTTCGATGCGCGTGGCTTGATTGTTGCCCCGGGATTTATCGACCTGCATGTTCACCTGCGCGAACCCGGACAGGACTATAAAGAAACGATTGCCACCGGTACCGCCGCCGCCGCCGCCGGAGGTTTCACCTCAGTTTGCACGATGCCGAATACCGTGCCGGTTGTCGATACCGATGAATGGGTTGCCTGGTTGAAACGTCCGGAGCGGGGTGCGGTGGTGAATGCTTTTCCCATTGCTGCGGCGACGGTCGGCTCGCGCGGAGCAACGCTCACGGATTTTGCCGCATTGCAGCGGGCAGGAGCGGTCGCTGTCACCGACGACGGGAAACCGATTCTTGATAACGAGATCATGCGAGCTGCGTTGCGGCTTGGGGCTGAGTTGAACTTGCCCGTCGTGCAGCACGCTGAAGATACCCGCCTCACTGAAAATGCTTCGATGAATGAAGGGGCCACCAGCTTTCGTCTGGGTTTGCGCGGAATGCCGGCGACGGCGGAAGCGACCGTTGTGGATCGCGACGTCACTCTGGCGCAGCAGATTCGCGAATCACGATTGCATGTCGCGCATCTTTCCACGTCTGACGCGCTGAAGTCCGTGCGGCGCGGCAAGCGCGCCAAGGCACGCGTGACCTGCGAAGTGACGCCACATCATTTCACTTTGCTCGACCAGGATGTGGGCGAGTACAACACGAATTTCAAGATGAACCCGCCGCTGCGTTCGGCGGCTGACCGCGAGGCCATTCTGGCGGCGCTGGCCGATGGTACCGTTGATGCCATCGCCACCGACCACGCTCCTCATGCCACGCACGAAAAGGAAGTCGAGTTCGAGCGCGCAGCATTCGGCATTACGGGCCTTGAGACCGCGCTTGCGCTTGCGATTACCAAGCTTCACCGCGAGCACAAGATTCCGCTGGCGCGCATTGTCGAGCTTTTTTCTGCAGGACCAGCACGCGTCTTCGATCTGCGCGGCCGAGGATCGCTGGCTCGCGGCAATTTCGCCGACGTGACCATCTTCGACCCCAAGAAGCGCTGGACGTTTGAATCCGCCAAGTCAAGGTCGCTGTCGCGCAACACTCCGTTTGATGGCTGGCAGTTTACGGGGAAAGTGGTGGCGACGATTGTAGGCGGGTGGATTGTGTATCGCGTGGATTAATTATTTATTATTTTCATCCTCTTTCCTACCTTTCCCAGCACTTCCAGCGCCTGCTCCAACTCTTCCTTTGTGTGCGTGGCCGTCATGATGGTCCTGATGCGGGCTTTGCCTTCGGGGACGGTGGGGAAGGCGATGCCGGTGCCGAGGACGCCTTCTTTGAAGAGCTCGCGAGAGAAATCCATGGTAAGTTTGCCGTCGCCGATGATGATGGGTGTGATGGGAGTTTCGCTGGCCGGCGTGGCGCGGCCGCCGATGTCGAAGCCCAGCAGGCCGAGTTCCTTTTTCCAGAAGCGCGTGTTCTCCCAGAGCTTTTCCATGCGCTCGGGTTCGTTCTCCAGAACATCGAATGCTGCGATGCAGGTGGCAGCAACCGACGGCGGATGCGAGGTCGAAAACAGAAACGGGCGCGCACGATGATAGAGGAAGTCAATCAAATCGCGTGTGCCGCAGACGTAGCCGCCGAGCGCGCCGATGGCTTTCGATAGAGTGCCGACCTGGATATCCACGCGGCCGTGGACGTTGAAGTGATCGATGGTGCCGCGGCCGTTGCGGCCGAGCACACCGGAAGCATGGGCGTCATCGACCATCATGATGGCGCCGTATTTTTCCGCAACATCGCACAGGCCCGGCAGCGGACCGATGTCGCCATCCATCGAGAAGACACCGTCGCTGATCAGCAGCTTCTGGCCAGGCTCGCCTTTCACGCTGGCTAGCTGCTCTTCCGCGTGGGCGACGTCCTTGTGGCGGAAGACCAGAATCTTTGCCTTCGACAGTCGCGCGCCGTCGATGATCGAGGCGTGATTGAGCGCATCAGAGATAATGAAATCTTCTTTGCCCAACACCGCTGATACCGTGCCCGCGTTCGCCGCGAAGCCGGACTGGAAGACCACGCACGCTTCCACGTTCTTGAAGCGCGCGATCTTTTCTTCGAGCTCCATGTGAATCTTCATCGTCCCGGCGATGGTGCGCACCGCGCCCGATCCCACGCCGTACTTGCGCGTAGCCTCGAGCGCTGCCTCGCGCAGCTTGGGATGCGTGGTCAATCCCAGGTAATTGTTCGACGCAAGGCTAATAACTTTCTTACCATCGAAAGTGCAAACCGGCGCCTGCTCATCCTCCAGCACGCGCAGCTTGAAGTAGGTGCCTTTGGCCTTGAGTTCATCGAGTTGGCCGGTGAGATAGGAAAGCGGGTTGGTGCGGGTTGCGGTGGTCATAATTTCCTCAAATCTGTTTGCCGCGGATTCACGCGGATCAACGCAAAGTCAACGCGACCCTAGAACATGATCGGGTTGCCCGTTGCGATGCTGGCTTCGCACAACTGCTTCACGTTGTTAAAGAACTCTTTTTCGGAATCGGCCAGAATGTCGCTGGAATGGAGCACGGTATTGACTTCCTTCAATAGTTTCGCCGCGATTTTGCTGGAGAGCCAATCACCGGTGTGGGTGCCGTCATAAAGAACTTTTTCCAGCAGAATGGGAAATCGCGGTCCGGGACTGCCCTGCAAGTGGCGTAGAAAGCTTCGCAAATTTTGAACCCGCGTGATATTGCCTAAGAACAGCGAGAGGAGATATCCCTCGTGCTCGCAGGACTCGCCCAGCCACTGATCGTGAGCGTCCCACTCTTCTTCGGAGGGATCGCCGCTTAGCGTGGGCTGGCCGGATTCGTCGAAGGTGAGCCGGTCCGGAAATGGATGCGGTTTAGCCTTGCCGTCGCGAATACAGGTGCAGCGGACGAATCCATCAAGGCTCATGGTTTACCTCCGACTACTCTTGCCCCCCGAAGCGTTGCGGTGAAAAAATCGCGGGCGAGGGCGCCCGCGCCACACGGGCTCACCGTACTCCGTTCGGATATATCAAGATTTTACTGGCCTCGCCGGTTTTCAGGCGTTCCATGGCTTGGGAAAAATCTTTCATCGGAATGCGATCCGTGATTACCGGATGCAAGTCGAGTTTGCCAGCCTTCAGCAGCGCCGTCATCTGATACCACGTCTGGTACATGCGGCGTCCGTTGATGCCTTGCACCGTGATGCCCTTGAAAATAATATCTTCGGAAAAGTTCAGCGAGATGGGTTTCGAGGTCAGGCCCAGAAGTGAGATTCTGCCACCGCGACGCACGATATCGAAAGCTGTTCGAATTGAATCCGGATGGCCCGCCATCTCGAGCACCACGTCTACGCCCAGTCCTCCGGTCTTCTCCATCACGATCGCTTTCACATTTTCTTTGGAAGGATCGAGCACATAGTCGGCTTTCATCTCGCGCGCGATCTTGCGCCGGTGTTCGTTCACTTCGATGGCGAACACGCTGGTCGCGCCCACGGCCCGGGCTACCGCTATGGCAAAAAGTCCGATGGGCCCGCACCCCGTGATGGCCACGGTTTTGGCGGCGATCTCACCGGCGAGAACTGTGTGAACAGCATTGCCCAAGGGATCGAGAATTGATGCGTACTCCGGTGGAATGGCGGGATCAAGTTTCCAGATATTCGATTCCGGAATGACCACGTACTCGGCAAAAGCGCCGTTGGCATCGACGCCGATGATCTTTACGTTCTGGCAGATGTGAGCTTCGCCGGTGCGGCACTGCAGGCATTTTCCGCACGCTACATGCATTTCGGCGGAGACGAAGTCGCCTCCTTTCACGCTGGTAACTTCATCGCCGAATGCGGCCACCTCGCCGCAAAACTCGTGACCAGGAATCAACGGCGGGTGAATGCGGCTCTGGGCCCAACGATCCCAGTTGTAGATATGCAGGTCGGTGCCGCAGATGGAGGCCATCTTTACCTTAACCAGCACTTCATTACGCCCATAGGCGGGAATCTTTACTTCGCGAATTTCCGCTCCGGGCGCGGCCTCTGGCTTGACGACCGCTTGCATCGTGGATGACATCAGATTATGACCTCACTGCTATTCGAAAGGACTCCCCTGATAGTTTCAGCCTGAAGCCGTCAAGGCAAACCGAAGATTGTAGCACCAAGCGAGAGACGCTATCTCCGGAACTTTGGTTGCACAGGGCCATGGGCGCTTTAGCTTAGGGCTTGTAAGGCTTCGGACGCGCCGTCTTATACTCTTCCGACTTGCCGCGTGGGATGCTCAGAGTGTTCCACTGGTTTGAACGGAGATGTTTCGCCAGAAAAATAATCTGCCCGATGTGGCCGGCATAGTGCGCGATCTGGCGATTGACGGCCTGCAGCACCGTATGGGGTTCTCCACGAATGGTGACGGTGTGCATCACGTCTTCGGGCTTGAGGGAATCGATCGCTGCGAACACTTGCACCCAACCTTCGTCCCACCACCGCATCACATCGTCTCGCGTGGTTGAGGCATTCAACTCAAATTCCTGATCGCGAAAACGCTCGGGCTTTTCTCCATCGGTGGTGAGAAAATCAGAAAAACGCGAGCGCATATTGCCGGCCATGTGCTTTATCAGGATGGCAATGGGATTCGATTCCGGATCAATTGTGGCAAATAATTCTTCGTCTTTCAGTTGGGCAATCGCGCCTTCGGCCAGGCGTTTTTGACCGCGCAGCTGGCGGCGCGCTTCCTGGATGTAGTGTGTTGCCAGATCAGTCATAAGCACTCCACATTATGAATCAGATGAAGGCTACGCAAATCGCGCTTCAACATCGTCTCGCCCAATTAGTTTCCCCAGCCTCCGCCGCCGGGGGATTCAATTCTGATGCGGTCGCCAGAGCGAAGCCGCGTGCTGAACTTTCCTGGCATAGCTTCCACCGATCCGCTGCTGCGGATAATACTAGCTCTGCCCGATGCGCCGTCGCTGCCTCCGTTCAATCCCCAGGGCGCGAGCACACGGCGCTCCGAGAGTAGCGTCACTTCGCAATCGGTGAGCACTTCAATCTCGCGGATGATTCCGTTACCGCCCTGATATTTTCCCAGACCGCCGCTGCCCGGCCGCAGCGAGTATTGCCGCACTCGCAGAGGATAGGCGTACTCTAAGGCTTCCGCCGGAGTATTCAACGAATTCGTCATGTGGGTGTGAATGCCCGAAACTCCATTCTTGGTGGGGCGCGCACCCATGCCGCCAGCAATGGTCTCGTAATACGCAAACGGCCGGCCGGTACGAGGATCGATGCCACCGATCGTCAGATTGTTCATAGTGCCTGAGGCCGCGGCCGGAATGCGATCCGGAATTGCCTGCGCTAGGGCTCGGAGTAAAACGTCGACAATGCGCTGAGAGGTCTCGACATTCCCGCCAGCAACCGCGGCCGGTGGGCGGGCGTTCACAATTGTTCCTTCGGGCGCGATCACACGGATGGGACGCATCAACCCGGCGGTGGCCGGAACATCGTCGTCCAACAGGCACCGAAAGATGTAGAAGCAGGCAGAGTAAGTGATTGCCTCGACTGCATTGACGCTGCCTGCCACCTGCGGATCGCTTCCCGTGAAATCGACCGTGATCATGCGATCGTGGCCGCGCAAATGCTTCCACTCTCCCAGAGTCACAGTTACCGCGATCTTCACTGGCTTGTCGGTGACGCCGTCGTTGTCTAGAAAATCCTCGGCATGATAC
>JBAVUV010000976.1:0-4507 GCA_049696955.1 Candidatus Sulfotelmatobacter sp.
ATTTGAGAGTGTCCGCTCCAGTTCTGCATCAGCGGTTGCACGAGCGCCACGGACACTTCATGACGGAAGCCATGCTGCAGAGCCAATTGGAGGCACTGGAAGAGCCAGAGAATGCGCTCATCATTGAGGCTGACGCGACTGCCGCGGCAATCGTCTCAGAAATTCAAGCTAAATTGCGGCTCCCAAAAACGCTGTAAGCGATCCATTCCGTCAGACGGCCGGTCGTTTCCAGCCCCCGCTCGGTGTTCTAATGCAGTAAGTGCCAATCAAGCCCGAAAGCGTATTCACTGTGCTGAAATGAAATTGGATAACTTCGCGAGAGGCCTGATCGGCTGCACCCTGATTGCCCTCATTCTTTTTCAAGCCAATGCCGCGTTGGGTTGGGGGAATGAGGGTCACATCTACGTAAACCGCGTTGCGGCGGAAAAGATTCCTGCCACCATGCCTCGCTTCTTGCGTCGTTCCATTGCAGAGATTGCTTATCTCGGGCCTGAGCCTGACCGCTGGCGCAGCTCAACCGAATTCGCCCTCAAGAACTCACAGGAGCCAGATCACTTCATCGATCTCGAGCGCCTGGACTGGCTCGACCCACTTCCTCGCGGACGCTACGAGTTTTATCGCAAGCTCTATGAGAAGCGTGCCGCGACCACGGACCACCCCGACGACTATCTTCCCGAACACATCGGCCTGCAGCCTTACATCACAATGGAGGTGTACGGGCGATTGAAGGCGGGGTTCCGGGAGTATCGCAAACTGAAGGCCGATCATCAGCCTACGGCGGCCGTCGAGCATACCATTGTTTTCTATGCAGGCTGGCTGGGCCATTACGTCGCTGATGGCGCGCAACCGTTGCACACCACCATCCAATACAACGGCTGGGTGGGACCGAATCCGAACGGCTATACCACGCTGCATGACATTCACGCGCAATTCGAAACCGTCTATGTCGGAGCGAACATCTCGGCAAATGATTTTGCTGGGCTCCTGCACGCTCCTGAGAAACTGGATGATCCCTTCGCGGCCTACATTGCTTACCTGAGACAGTCGCACGCGCTGGTAGAAAAAGTTTACGCGATCGATAAGGTAGGAGGCTTTCGCGACAAAGGTTCTGCCCAGGCCTTCACATTCACTACTCATCGCCTCGCCGCTGGGTCACAGATGCTACTCAATCTTTGGTACACCGCTTGGCTGGAAAGCGCCGAACCCCTCCCTTCACCAGAGCATTTGGCGCCCTTGCCCCCCGCCAACAAGAAGTAGTGCAGGACGAATCTGGGAAGCTACTGAGAAATCCACAACTTATAGGGTGCAAACCACTTCTCACTCTGCTACGATGGTCGCCAAATTCAACGCGGATCTTCTACCGCTCGTTAGGTCCGCAAGTCGCGATGTGGCACTCCGACTGCCGCTAAGTTCGTGGCGGAGTGCTGCCGATTTTGAGCCCAAGGCCGTCGCCTCAGGTAGGAGCAGTGAGTGAGTGATCCCGTAGGAGGGAACGTCCACAAAACACGGCGTCGTCGCAGCCGCCGGCACCGTCGCAATAAAAGGATTCGCCGTTGGCTCAGCCTTGTAACACTTGCCACGTGTGCCGTCGCGGCCTCCGCCGTCGCCCTGCAGCATCTCAGTCCCTCTTTATTTCGCGCGCAGCAGTCTGCCGTTCCCAGCTTTGAACAGGCGGAACTCAGCCGTAGTCGCGTCGTCGAAATGAATGAGATTCTTTCCCAGGCGCAGCCCTCCGCCGATCGTCCCGTATACCCGTATTCGCTGGTGCCGGGCGGAGTCCAGGACGCGAAGGAATTGAAGTGGGTCGCCGAGCACGATCCCATTGTGGCCGCGCACTACGCCGGTTTCGATTACGATCACGCGCGCGTGGTGCGGCTCACGCTGGCCAGGACGGTTTATCTCTCTTACCGGATTGGCAGTCACGTTTATTGGACCCGCCATCGCGTCTCTCTTCACAAAGGCGAAAAATTGATTACCGACGGTCGGATGACGGCTCGCGGCCGTTGCGCCAATCGTGTGGAAGAAATTCCGCAACAAGCCACCTCGCGTGCCGAGCCTCCTGCGGAGAAATTTGATCAACCCGTCGTAGACAATTACGGCACGGCAATGCAGTCTCCTCCTGGTCCGTTCCAATCGGCCCTACTGCAGCGGCCGTCAGCTCCGGCGCTCGGGCCCGCGGGGCCGCTGGCTTTGTACGACCCATTTGTCGGTGGAAGCTGGATACCCATCGCCCCGCCGCCGCTCGAGTCTTCGCTTTGCGGGCCGGCCAAGAAGAACGGTACTGTCCAGGCTGGTTGTTGTGCGGGCGAAGTGAGTATTCCAAAGAAAAAAGGAGGCCCCTGTGGCGCTGTCGGGGTCGTGCCCGAACCTGAGACATGGATCATGTTCGTGTCTGGCTTGGCCGCCATCTACTGGGCGCGCCGCAAGCTCCGCGCTTGACAGTTAGAAACCACAGATTTCTAAATCGAGGTGTAGTGATTGCAAATCCGTCTGCGCTTTCCGCTTCTATCATAACGAGAGCCGCATCGGGAGCGCGTTTCCGGCCGGGCTGCCGTCTTTGGCATCATGCTCGCTCAGCTGACTCATCAGCCATCTGCATGAACCATCGACTCGAAGGCGTAGTCCTTTCGTAAGCCTCGCTACCCGTAGACGCTGCTAGAATCGCAATCGAGCACCGCATACCGTTCGCACAGCATTAAGGATATTTATGAATCCCTCCCTCAGGGCCGCGGCCAGCCTGCTGGTTTGGGCTGCCGCATATCTTTTCGCGCCAATCCCGGGGCAGGCGCAAGAGGCGCCATCGGTGCGCCGTGTGCAGGTGCTAAGCAAACAGAATCCGATCGAGATTGAAATCGAGGGCAGCGGAAGCCTCGTCCCGCAAGCGCAAATTCTCTCCGATCCCGATCGCCTTGTGGTGGATTTCTCCAACGCCGTCCCGAGTGCTCAACTGCGAAATCAAACTCTGAATACCGAGGAAGTGAAAAGCGTTCGCGTCGGCCTTTTCTCGTCCAAGCCTCCGGTCACGCGGGTTGTTCTGGATTTAAACGGTCCGCAGGCGTACCAGATTTTTCCCTCCGGCCGAACTGTAATCATCAAGATTGGAAGCGGCGGATCACAAACTTCCAGAACCGCATCTTCACCTCCGCCAGCCGCACTGGTAAATACCACCTACCACGTGCGGTCGTTGGAAATCACGCCACCCCCGCCACTACCACCAGTTCCACCGCTGGTGGTCACATTCCAGTCTGGGCTACTCACCATCACTTCCAACCAGGCGACACTGTCGGAAGTTCTTTTCGCAGTGCATCAGCGCACGGGAGCGGAAATCGCCATCCCGGCTGGAGCCGAGCAGGAAAAAGTAGTGGCCGCACTTGGCCCCGCGCCCGCGCCGGAAGTTTTGTCTCACCTGCTGAACGGCTCTAAATTCAACTTCCTCATCCTGAGTTCGGCGAACGATCCTCGCGCACTCGATCGGGTGATTCTCAGCGCTCGGCCGGAAGGAACCGCTGCGGTCTACAGCGCCCAATCGCCCGCGCTCGTTCAGACCCAGGATGATGGCGCACCGCAGCCTGCAATCCAAACAGTTCCGCCCGTCGCACCCGAGACCAAGGCACCGCAGACCAATGACGTCCCAGACTAAGCCATGTTCTGCTAAGCATGTCTTCTGGATTCAATTCAGCGAAGCCGACAAGCTGCAAACTAATTGCAAACAAGGAAAGTCTAAGCGGATTATGGGGTCGCGGCCACAGGCGGCGTGATCAGCCGTACTGGCACGGGAGAAGTTCCGTAAACGGGTGGAGATGCCGCGCTGTTACCGCACCCCGCGACGTTCATCACGGTGACGCTTATAGCTCCCGTGGTGCTGTTGACGCTATTAATGAATACCTGCAAGAAGCCGACAACTGTGACTGAAGTCGTGCCAGTCGGCTTGATAGCTACAGTGCTGTCATAGATGGGCAACGAGACAACGGAAGGGCTGCTCGTGGTCTGGCTGCCGCTCGCTATACCCGCGGCAGGCAAAGCACTGTTAGTCCCAGCGTTAATTTGAAAAGGGTAGGTATAAGGAGTGCCGTCGGGAGCGAGGACGTCTTGCCCCTGATCGCGTCCAGAACCCCCGGCGTTTATGAGGCATGCCGCGGCGTTCACGCTGTCATTTCTGGAGGGCCCTGGATCTTCAGAAAGGTCGACCGTATTCGCGCCGCTAACGCCGCACGCATATATCGTAGTTTGGTCGCAGCCTGCGACGGCCTTCGTATAGTCGTTTCTAGTCGCCTCCGAGCATGCGCTGATCTTGCTGTTCGCTGCGACCGCAATCGAGGAACTCGATACTTGTCCCGGAACGTAATCGAGATCGCCCGCCCCGGCAGCGCCATTCGCCTGCGGAGTATTAGCCACCGTACAAGGCCGCGTGCGACGGCCTCCGCTAAACCCGCAGTCAGGCACCAGACTAAACGTTTCGCCGATCACTCCGGTCGTCGAGATCCCGGGCTTGGTGAGCGCTCCAGTC
>JBAVUV010000977.1:0-2539 GCA_049696955.1 Candidatus Sulfotelmatobacter sp.
CGTTTATGCCGTCGAAAACAGAGTAGATGCAGCTCAAATATTTGAGCTCAACAACGATCGAGGCAAGCCGCTTACTGATCTCGAATCTATCAAGAGCTTTCTAATGTACTTAACGTTGCTTCATGCCAAGAACAGGGATGATCTCCTGAAGCGAATCGAAGGCGTTTTTACGCAAATTTTTCGAATTGCCGAGGATTGCGAGGAACTAGGCGCTGAGCAGGATGAAAATGCGATCCTTCGCTATCACTGCATAGCTTTCGAGAAATGGGGAGAATCGGAGTACAGCAATCCGAAGCAACTGGTCAAGGACAGCGTCCACACCATGCAAGCGGAGAAGGTCGGCGGCTGGATAGAGGAGTTCTGCACGCGACTTCGTGAGAGCTTCGACATCTCCAAGGCCTTGATCGGGCTAGCCAAATCAGACGAGGTGATCGGAGACTTATTTGCGTTGGGACGTGTCGGCCCCTTTTTCCCGTTGCTCCTCAAAGTCTTCCGCTATCGGGATCGCGGTTTGGATCAGTTTCGCCGCGTGACTCGACTGTTAGAAATGTTTTCCTTCCGGGCTTATGGCATAGCGAACGTGAGGGCGAACACAGCCTCATCGAGGCTCTATAGGGAAGCACGCGATTTCTGCGGCGACTTTGACTCATTAGTGTCCCTCTTGCGCGAAATGTGCAGCTCATGGTGGAGCGTAGAAGAGAGATTCTTGGCAGCTTTGGAAGGCCCTGATTTTTACTCTCAGGGCTCTGATGCGCGCTATTTTCTATGGAAGTATGAGAACCACTTACGCGGTCACAGCTTCCCGCCAATACCGCTGGTCGATTTTCTTTCGCAGGACAATAGGACAGGCTTTTCAATCGAGCATATTGCCGCACAAAAGGACGACGACGTAAGCAGTTCAAAGATTGAGATCGACGGCCGAGATGAGGAGTTCTCACGGACATACTTACATTCGATTGGAAATCTTGTTCTTGATACGCGCTCCGACAATTCAAGAAAAGGTTGCGATCCCTTTCTCAATAAACTCGCGAGCTATCGAGAGGCGCCCCTCCGCTCCCAGCTTGAGCTGGAGAAATTCGCGGAGCACCGGGGTGATGGCGCGTTCATGTGGAACAAGACTTCCATCCAGAATCGAAAGTCTGTGCTAGCTGAGTTTGCTAAGGCTCATTGGAACCCCGCATCCGTGTGAAGAATACGAATTAGGGAGGCGACAAGGGGGTGGCCCGTGGGAACCAACTCACGCGACAGTGGATGTTAGTGCGGCTGCTTTCTAGCCGCGCAGGGCGGACGCTCGCGCAGCTCCGGGCTGAACTTGGCGTCGGAAAGCGAACCGTCCAGCGTGACATTGCAGTACTGGAAGCCGCAGGGTTCCCGGTAACCTCCGAAGGGCGCAACGGAACTGTCCGTTGGCACTTCATGGAAGGATTTCGCGTGGAGGCACCCGTATCGCTAACTCTAACTGAGCAGATGGCACTTTATTTCAGCAAGGGCCTTCTCAAGCCGCTCCAAGGCACTCCGATTCACGCTTCGCTCGATTCTGCATTGCAGAAAATCGGTGCTGCGTTGCCGCCTCAAAGCTTTCAATTCCTTCGAGGTCTTGAGCAAGGTGTCGCGGTACGAACGGCGGGCTTCAAGGACTACAGCCGGTCCCGCGACGTGCTCGATGTTCTGATGCGGTCTGTTCGGCACAAATTCACGACACGAATCAACCACCGTACAGCGCAATTCGAGGAAGGTATCGAGCGTGAAGTTGATCCCTATCGCCTCTGGTACGTGAACAACGGAATCTACGTCGTAGGACGCGACCATCGCAGCGGCGAAATCAGGGCGTTCGCCGTCGAGAGAATTGCGTCGGCAAGGCCGACAAATCGAAGATTTGAAATTCCCGATGATTTTGACTTCGACAAGCTCACTGAGACTGCGTTCAATTTGATCTGGGGTGAGCCACAGGAAGTGAAAATTCGCTTCTCGCACGACCAAGCGCCATACGTTCAGGAGCGCACCTGGCACCCGAGCCAAAAAATCGACAAACGCCCTGACGGGAGCATCGATCTGACCATGTGCGTCGGAAACGTGTGGGAGATCAAGCGCTGGCTGATCGGTTGGGGCGCAGACGCTCGCGTCCTCCAGCCGGAAAGTCTAAGAAAAGAAATCACAGACGAATGCGTTAGGTTACTCCGGGGTTCTCGTGGTAAGAGTGTTCGGAAGCGCCGTTCCTAGTGGTGGTCCAAAATGTTTTGCAAATTTTGCGGAAGAGAAATCCCGGAGAAGCTGACTTCGGCTGGCTTCTGCCCCTTTTGCGGGAAGACGCTTACAGAAGCCGACCGCCCTACGCTTGAGATACCCCGCACTGACGAACAACCAAGTCAAGCCGAGTTCCTCGCAGGAGCGGCAAACGAGAAGTCGAGCCGCACGAAGCAAATACTCGCGATTTTGGGAGCATTGCTTCTGTTCGTAGGTGTTTTCCTCCCCATCGTGAGCATGCCTATTGTGGGCAGTCTAAATTATTTCCACAACGGGCAAGGCGACGGGACAATTG
>JBAVUV010000978.1:0-5605 GCA_049696955.1 Candidatus Sulfotelmatobacter sp.
CGATTTTTCCATCGTTGCACGGACACCCTCCGACCCCAGGTGAAGGACATTAACTGGCGGCTTTCAGGTCGGTAAGCCCCTGGGGTGCGGCATACCAAGGCTGCGTTTGAGGAACTGTTGCCGGGGCAAAAATCTGGAAACTGTGTACGGCTTCTGCCGAGGTTGCGAACACTTCGAAAAGCCGATCCACACGCATCAACTCCAAAATCACCGCCGAGGCTGGCGAAACCGCAGCCAGCTTGAGGTCCCCGTCGCGCTTCATGGCCTGTTCCAGACACTGGAGAAGCATTTCCACTCCAGCGCTATCCAGATGCTTTATCTGCGAACAGTCCAGAACAATGCTCGGACGATCGCCCTCCAAAAACGGCTGCAACTCGTCCAGGAAGGATTTTGCTTCCTGATGATTCAGCCGTTCTGGTAACTCCATCACAATAACGGGGCCCCTCGTATACATGTAAGTCACTCCTGGGAAAAGTTGTTTCCGAATTGCCATGTGTCTGGCATTGTTGGTTTCTGTGAAAAAACGGCATCTCGTGGTACTTCGACCGGTTCGTTGATATACGTGACACTGTGCGCGACATGGCGGCGAGGCGCAGTGGTGAAACGCATGACTTTGGGATCGACAATCTCGACCGCTACATCACGCTCGAGGTTCCACAACTGGTTTCCACTGGCGACGGCATGGCACAGATCGAGACAGATGCCGATGGTGGTGTTCGGCAAGATGGAACTGTCTTCGATTACAGTGCCGCTGTCGATACAGCAATCTCTTTCGATATCGCTGAAACGGGTAACAAGAGCGTCGGCGCGAATTTTGGATCCGCAACCGATGTAGGCGGGGGCAACGATGCGTGCGCGCCGATGCACTTCACCGCCCTGATCGATCCAGACTCCGGACCTGACTTGTCTGCCGCAGGGGGCAGTCTCGCAGCTTCGGCGAAGAATGTCGACGGCGAGGCGGCGCAGATCCCGGGGGAAAAGCAGACGATTCACATACTCGCGGATGAAATATTTTGGCGCGGCATTCTGTCCGACGTGTTTCGAGGAAGTCTCGAGTTCGGCGCGATGCAGCTTAGAGCAATCGACCACCCATAAATCGAGAGGCCCCTCATTGTCGAAAGTGCGAGTGACAGGCTGGCGCGATTCGCGATGAAAGCAGAACAGGTCTAGAAGATCGGTTTCGGTATAAGCATTCGCTGAACTCACGAATGCGTGGTTGATCCCCTTTTGCGAAAACGATGCCAACTCCTGGCTGACTGCAGAATCGAGGTCCTTCACCGCCTTTACGGTGACGTTTCCATAAGCCGCCCGAAACAAAGGCATACGGGTCAGACTGCTTGCCTCGGCAAGAACCGAAATGCACTGGACTTCGATCGTCACAAAGCGTTCGATTAGCCGTTCAAGAGCTGAACAGCCAACTAACTCGACTAATTCCAGTGGGCTATCAAGAAAACCTGGCCATTCCGAACCCGCGAGTTCGGTCGAGCCGCTGGCCTCTTGAGCCCATTCCTGATTCTTGCCGCCAATCGTTAGAACAACTCCCAGCCCCACGGACTTTCCCCTCTCGGCCGCTAGCAAAAAACGGACCATCTACATTTCCTAAGCTCGTGCTTTACTAAGAATCTTTTGCTCACCGATCTTCAATCTTTCATGTTTCGTCGGCGAATATCTTTCGCCGACGAAACCTAGCTTAGGATCTCGCGGTCGCGGTGCTGGCGCCGGACTTACATGGCCGCGCAGGGCCGGTCTTCGGGAACAGCAAGTCGCGCATTTTCATCTTTGCTTTGTGAAGCTGCGATTTAGAATTTCCGATAGAGCATTGCAACTGACGTGCGATTTCGTGATGCTGAAATCCCTGTACTTCGTGCAGATCAAAAATCTGGCGGCATCCTTCCGGAAGCTCTTCGATGGCGCGGCGCAACGCGATGCGATCGACGGCTCCAGAGAGATTCGGGTCGGCCTTGCCGACATCCCGCTTGAGCGATGGCGACTCGGGCGAAACCGGTTCGTCCAACGACAGTAGCGGAGGAGCTTTGCGCCGGCGCAACTTCATCAGGACGGTGTTGACGGCAATTCGATACAGCCAGGTGGAGAAAGCCGAATCGCCGCGGAAAGAGTTGACATTGCGGAAGACCTGCAGGAAAGCTTCCTGAGTTAAATCTTCCGCGTCGGCCACATCCTTGGTCATTTGCAAACAGACGGAATACACACGCTTCTTATGCAGTTGGAATAACGTGGCAAAGGCCTCTTGATCACCGCGCTGAGCGCGTTGAACCAGACTGCGTTCAGAATCGTCGCGCAGGGTTTCGGTCCGGGCGGGGATCAAATCTGTTTCTGTCGCGGAAATTACGCAAGTGGCCACTGTTTGTCTCCTCACGATCGGCTGCGCTGTATTTGTTGCTCTCAGGTAAATCGGGAACATGCAGCGTCGATTCAGAGAGTAGCGGACCCCTGTCCCGGGTCCCATCAGGGTGCTCCTGTAATTGAATGCGAGATTTGCTGTACCGCGGAATGAGGAAATGTTTTCTGCAAGTTAGCGGAACTTTTCAAGTTACCTCGTGTTACCCGGCAGTTTTAAGACCAAAAGAATGTCGGCAAGCCCTTAGGTATTCATACTTGGGATTGCCGACAGTAGTTTTTCGAATACTTAACTTTCCCTAATACAACTTGAAGCCCACTTCCACACTGATTTGCACGTTCACAGGTCTGCCGTCTTTCATGGCGGGCTGGAACTTCCATTGCTTGACGGCTTCGATAGCTTTCGCGTCAAGTCCCATACCAAGACCGCGTACCACGCGAATGTCGCGGGGACGGCCTTGATCGTCGACGATCAGCCACAGAATGCACGTGCCTTGGGTCTTGGCAACGCGCGCCTGCTCGGTGTATTCCGGATCGGGAGTTGAGACCGGTTGAGGAGCGGAGATGCCGCCGCCGACTTTGAATACCCCACCGCCAATTCCGCCGCCGCTGCCGGCGCCAACGCCTGCGCCATGGCCCACGCCGACGCCGCCACCGGAGCCGGAGCCAATGCCGCCGCCAGAACCCGTACCATTCGAAGGCGGAGCTGAGGGCAAAGCAACTGCGGCAGTAGGAATACCCAATGTTGGCATGTGGTTATCAGCCAAATGAACTTGCGGGGGCACTACTACGGTGGACTCTACAGCCAGCTTGGGGTGCGGGTTTCGAAGGATGATTGAGGGCGGCGTAATTTGCTGCATCGCCGTTTTCGGTAATCTCCCCTTCGGCGCTTCTAATACGTCATGTTCACCGCCACCACCGCCACCGCTGACGACTTTCTTGGCTACCGGAAGTGCATAGGAATCCGGCGAAGGGGCGATAAGCGTGACCGTTTCGTGTTGCTGAATCTTCGTGACTACTTTATGGCCTAACAGGGTACCGCCCAGGAGCGCAGCCAAGAGCACCACGTGCACAATGGCAGAGCCGACGAGACCATTCGATCGATAATTGTTGTAGTGACCCCAGATAGCGTCCGGGCCCTGCTGGCTCTGTTCTCGCACCTGGGTGCTCCTTTGCGTAGACCTGCCTGCGCGATCGCGTCCATCGTAGGGTCGGGGGCCGACATACAGACGATTGAGCGAGTCAAATGAAGAGAGTGGAGAAAGAGCAGCTTGATTTGTACCGTGCTCGTTCGACATTGACGCTCCTTAAAGTTTGTCGGAAATAGAAATGGCGTGCAGGAAAATTTTCCGACCGTCGTATAGATGCCACCAAGGAAGTAGCGGTTTACCAGCGCGGAGATTAGAAACGGCACATGCGGGATTTTCGGAAGTGTTGTAAGCAGGATTACTGGACACTCTACGTGGTTCACCTGATTGGCTAAGGTTGCGCGAAATGCCGTTCGCGCTTCGACCGATCACTCAGATCGAAAATTGTGATCGCCTGATCGCGACTCTTGAATATGCGATGCTGTTGCCTAGTGACATTTTCGCTTTCCGTCTTCAGTACCCATCAAAGCGAGGGCAGCTCCAAGGAGGCCATATTCTTGCTGAAGTTGATCATCTCGGCTTGCCGCCGCTGCGGATCTTCAACCTTCCAGAAATCATGCATGAGAGGAGAGACTCCGGCCAGAAAGCCAGCCACGGCCGCCGCACCCAGTTCCGGCTTTATGCCCAAAACTAGACTGGCGCCGCCGAGTGTGAGAGCAACACCGGTAGCCGCGACGGCTACATCAGGCATAGGGATAACTTTCGCGTCAACGTATTGCGCCATTGCTTTACGCTCCATGAAATGATGGATTCCGCTATAGAGGAAGAAGCCGCCGAAGACAGCGCGTCCGAGGAGATGCGGGAGTTTCATAATTCGTCCTTAACCAGATTCGTAGTGAGGCTTTGATTCCCGGTTCCAGACGTGCGTTGCCTCTTATATCAGCGCACTGGAAAGACCGGCGCACGAGATTGAGACAACAACCGAGATTGAGACAACAACGAAGAGGCGGAGGTTTCGAAGATTGACAGATCTGCACCGAGTTTATGCAGGCAGGTCGCGAGTAAGAATCTACGAATTCTCAGACTGCCAGCGATTTCTTTGCTGACGGATCATCTCGTAGCAATCGCAAGCAGCGGCTTCGAGCTTGACCTTGTTGAGAATGGTTACGTTGCCGCGAGTGTAGGCAATCATTCCCGCTTTCTGCAGGAGACTGGCTGCCACGCTGACGGTGGAGCGGCGAGTTCCCAGCATCTGCGACAGGAACTCCTGAGTTAAGGGAAGAGTTTTGCCGCCGATGCGCTCGTGGCTCATCAGCAGCCATCGCGCCAGCCGTTCTTCCACATCATGCAGGCGATTACAAGCGGCGAGCTGCGTGGACTGGATACCAAGGATCATGGAATAACGCTGCAACTGGTGCTCCAGCGCGGGACATTCCGGCAGAAGGCTTCGTAAGATTCCAACGTCGATGCGATAGGCCGTTCCATCCCCTTGCGTGATGATTCTCAAGGCGCTGGTTTTGAAACCAAAAATTACCGGGAGACCTACGAAGCCTTCCCTGCCGATCAGACCGACTTCCACACTCTCACCATCGGGCTGAACTGTGAGAACGGAAGACATTCCATCGTTCAGGAAATACCCCGACTTGATAACTTCGCCGGTCTCATGGAGCACTTGATGAAGCCTGAGGCGCACGAACTCGAGCGAAGAAAAGACTCGGGCACTCTCGGAACGAGGAAGAGTGCGCAGAATGACGTTCCCAACAGCACCATTTCCATTGCCTGAGTCTGTATCGAATTTGTTAAGAGCGACCCGAGATAGCTGGGCCATAGCCGGTTCCTTTCCATCGCGATAACGCCATCCGATTTCGCAGGAACCGTCAACCTGTTGTGGGATAACGGACAGGTGCTAGAAGAGACAACTTAAGCCTACTCTTTTCAGGGTCGCCTGTATGTTCCATATAGCACACATTTGCGCGCCCTAGCGTACAGACAGATCACCTTCCAAGCCGTAGTATCGCGCATTCGCTTACCGATTTCGGGCAAAGAATGAAACCGAAGTCGGCCGCCGCGAAACTCTGGTATGCGGCAACGACGGTGATCGCTGTGGCAATCGGAGAATGCTTCGCAGGAGCTAGTTGATGGCCAAAACGGTGCGCAAT
>JBAVUV010000979.1:0-5404 GCA_049696955.1 Candidatus Sulfotelmatobacter sp.
AGCTAAAAGCTAAAAGCTAAAAGCTACTTCGAATTCGACGCCATCTTCTTCACCATCGCCAGCACCAGTTTTCGGTCGCTTTCATTCAGGTTGGTGGCATAGCGGCGCACCTGGCTTAGAAAACGGACTTCATCATCGGAGAGCTGCGGCAATCCCTTCGAACCATTGCTATGACCGGATTCGGAAAAGAATTGCGAGAGGGCGATCTCCATGGCTCCGGCAATTTTCGACAGCGTATCGAGCGAAGGGATCGTGTGACCATTCTCTACACGCGACAGGTAGCAGCGCAGCAGCCCCGTGCGCTTCTCGATGTCTCCCTGAGACATGCCCTTCTGCAGCCGGTAGTTTCTGATGGTCTCGCCGATGTTGATGGTAGGAAGCATTGCAGGATGCGACATAGTAACCAGATCGGAATCTTCTGGCAAGTGGAAATTAGTGGCACATCTAAACCTATTTATTTCATGGATGCCCCGACACGGACATCTCAATATTTGGACACCGTAAAAGAAACGGAAGACGGCATATGACGCTAGGCCAGAGGAATTACTTCTTTAAATTATCCGCGAGGAAGCTGACCGTCCGCTTCCATGCGTCTGCGGCATCGTCGGGACGATAGCCCGGCTTGTTCTTGTTGTTAGGATTTTCGAAGGCGTGGCCGGCATCGTCGTAAATCTTAATCTCAACCTTCTTTCCCTGCTCCTTCATCGCAGCCTCGAATTTATGAACATCATCAGGAGTGATGCCTTGATCCTGCGCTCCGAATAATCCAAGAATGGGCGCGTTGATTTTCTTGATCGTGGCGGGATCGGTCACCAGGTGTCCATAGTTGATCACATCGGCTGCGAGAGTTGGCTCATCAATCGCAACATCGAGCGCATACCCGCCGCCCATGCACCATCCGATCGCGCCGATGCGATCCTTCTTAACGTTGGGTTGCGACTGCAAGAAATTAAACGCGGCTTCCAGGTCGCGATTAGCTCGGTCGTCGGGGACGCCGCGCATCAGTTCATGCGCCGTGTCAGCCGTGGTCGCAACTTTGCCGCGATACAAATCGATCGCCAGCGCTTCGTAGCCCTGCCCGGCTAACTTTGAAGCTTGATCTTTGATCCAGTCATTCAGTCCCCACCATTCATGGATGACGATGATGGCTGGAAACGGTCCTTTGCCCGCGGGAGTATAGAGGAGGCCTTGCACGGTCTCATCACCGCTCTTGTAGGAAACGCTTTTCCCGTCGGCGGCGAAAGATGCGGAAGCGGCGAGGGCGACAACCAGCAGCAAGAACATTCTCTTCATAGCTTCATGCCTTTCCCCAACGCGATCATAATTCCAATTGCATGTACATGGCGCCCGCGATCGGATTCGATCGGTAAGGCGAAATTTCTTTAAAGCCAAGCTTGCGGTACATTGCAACCGCATCTTTCATCACCGGCTCGACGGTGTCAAGACGCATGCTTTGATAGCCAATGTGCCGCGCCTCGGCAATGATACGGTCTGCCAGAGCGCGTCCCAGGCTTTTGCCCCGGAACTGCGGACGAAGGTAGAGGCGCTTCATTTCACAGACGCCAGGTTCGAGCGCGCGCATTGCCACACAGCCGGCGAGTCGGTCTTCATATTCCGCCAGAAGCAGCCGGCCTTCCGGAGGAGCGTAGTGTCCGGGAAGTCCATCCAGCTCTTTGTCGAAATTCTGAAAACACAAACTGAAGCCGAGGGATTGCGCGTACTCCAGAAACAATTCGCGGGCCTGCGCGATCTGCGCAGGTGATTCGGCTTGGACAAAAGTCAAAGCCTTCATCACAGAGTGCACCGGGGACACAGGGGCGTTCAAAGGCTTTGTATTTCCGAGTTTCATTTCCACTGCGACCTCGGTGTTGGAAGATTTTCTTATCCCATCAACATGCCGCCATTCACGTTCAGCACATGGCCCGTGATGTAGGAAGCTCCATCGGAGGCGAGAAAAGCGACCGCGTTGGCGACATCGTCCACCGAGCCTACGCGCCCCAGCGGAATCTGTCTGGCGGCGTTCTGCTTGAACTCGTCGCCCAAGCCCTCCGTCATGGCGGTTTCGATGAAGCCGGGAGCGACGGCGTTGCAAGTAATGTTGCGCGATCCCAGTTCGCGGGCGATCGCCATGGTAAGTCCAATCAGCCCTGCTTTCGAGGCCGAATAGTTAGCCTGTCCCGCCTGCCCCATCTGGCCGAAGATGCTGGCGATGTTAATGATGCGTCCCCAGCGCTGCTTGAGCATGGAGCTGGTGACTTGCTGGATGCAAAGATACGCGGATGTGAGATTGGTTTGCAGCACGGCGTCCCAATCGGCGCGCTTCATCCGCATGATTAGTTGGTCGCGAGTGATTCCCGCGTTGTTGACCAGGATATCGATTTTGCCAAACTGAGCGATAGCACCTTTGATTGAAGCCTTTACTTGTTCTTCATCGGTGACGTCGAGAGTGCAGGCCAGCGCCTTGCCGCCCGCAGCGGTGATCTCGTTGACCAAATCATTTAACTTGTCCTGACTGCGAGCGGCAACGGCAACTGCAGCGCCCTCCCTCGCGAGCCTTAGAGCGCAAGCTCGTCCAATGCCTTGCGATGCGCCAGTGACGAACGCCACTCGTCCTGAAAGGGACATGAGTTCTCCTGAATTTTCTTCGAGGCTCGATTTAGAAATCTTTTACATCGGAACGTGAGATTATACCCGCCGCTTGATTGGGGCGTGGAACAACCGGTTAGCAGCCGACTGAGTTATCCACAGCGAGGGGCGGGATTGTCCGTCTAACGGATTGCGCATTGTTCGTTCGCCGATTAACATTCGAACACTCCCATGCCCCAATCTGCGACGAATGAAGTGATCACGATGCCCGAGCCTGCCAACCACAACTCATCGACCAATACGAATGCCCCGGGGCATCGCTCGACCCAACGGGCCTCCACAAGCGAAGGGCCAACTCCGATTGAAAAGCCGCAGTCGGTGCCTTCTACCGAGGTCTTCGCTGTGTATGGCGTCGAACCTGAAATACAGGCCTACGCCATGGCCAAGTATTCGCGCTCGGCATTGTCGATGAAGGAGTCGCTGCGCGAGATCAGCTCGCAGAAGGCCGAGAAATTTCTCAATACTTTTTATTTCCAGTACGGTCACCGTTCGATCGCCGATCTGGCGCACATTGCGCTCGCCGTGGAGAGGCTGTCGATTCTTGCGGCGATCGAACTGGCTGATGAACAGCGCTGGGACGGCCAGGAGCGCTCGACCCGCTATCAGGATTTTAAGAAAAGCGGCTATTACGTTCCCGACTTCGGAGCCGACGACGACGCCCGAAAGCTCTACCGCGAGACGCTGGATTTTCTTTTTGCCGAATACGAAGCGCTCTCGGCGCATATGACGCAGCACCTGATCAGCATCACGCCGAAGCCTGCCGACATGAAGCAGGAAGCGTACGAGCGAACGCTGAAGGCGCGGGCTTTCGACATCACGCGCTATTTGTTGCCGTTGGCTACGAATACTTCCTTGGGGGAAATCGTCAACGCGCGAACGCTGGAGACGCAGGTAGCGCATCTACTTTCGCATACGCATAAGGAAATCCGCGCTCTCGGTGAGTCGTTGAAGAAAGCGGCAACCTCTGCTGCTTACAACGTGAACGCCGAGTCATTGCGGGACCTGGTGGAGGAGATTCGGAAGGTAAGTCCGGAGTTAGGCTCGCGGGCTGAGCAGGAGTTGCTGCACGAAGTGCGCGTTGCGCCCACGCTGGTGAAGTATGCCGACCCGAATCCCTATGAAATGGAAACGCGCCGGGAGTTGCGGCAGGCAGCGCGCGAACTGATGAAAAGCGAGTCGGTCGCGCCGTCGAAGGCGATTGTCGATCTGCTCGACGAGGAACCGCTTGAAGTTGAGATTGCGACTACTTTACTTTACGAGCACTGCCACCATTCTTACCGACAGGTGCGGCAGGCGCTGCAGGTTTCAGGTGAGCGATACCGTCGTGAGATCATCGACCTGGGCCTGCGCCATCGCGGCAAGCACGACGAAATGCTGCGCGGCTTCCGCGCCGGACAGCAGTTCCGATTCGACATCCTCATGGATATTGGCGGCTTCCGCGACATGCATCGCCACCGGCGCTGCGTCCAGGTGATGCAGGGATTCACCATGCAGCACGGCTACGAGATGCTGCTCGACGTAGAAGATGCCGGCATGCGTGGGCAATTCGACGCCGCGATGCGACGCGTGCAAACGGCGATCGAGAAGCTCGCCGCCCGCAAGGCGCCCGAAGCGGAAGAGAATTCGCAGTACGCGATTCCGCTGGCGTATCGCAAGCGCGCGCTCTTTAAGATGGACTTCGCCGAGGCGGTCTACATCTCCGAGCTGCGCACTACGCCGGCGGGACATGTTTCCTACCGCAACGTGGCTTACGCCATGTATGAGGCGGTGGCGCGGAAGTATCCTGCGCTGGCCAAGTATTTCCGGGTGCACGATGTGACGTCGCCGGTGGACTTGTTGCAGAGGTAAAAGGCAGTATTCCCAAGGCACTAAGATGATCTGTTTGCCCAAATATAGGCTGGTTCTTGCGCTGCTCGCTGGATTCGGATTTGTCGGGGTGATCACTCTGGTTCTTAATCTCCCATTCCTTCCGGTTTCGCTCGTTGTGTCGATTTTTCTCCTGCCGGGAGGTCTTCTCGGTTCGGTGTACTCGCCGTCAGATGGGCTAGGCACGCCTCTGATCGTAATGGCAGCGAACGCCTTGGTGTATTCTGTGATTGCGTATGCTGCATTCGCGTGGTGGTTCCGCAACACTGACGTTCGGACGGAAAGATCGGCGGCGCTTATCGTCGCGGGCCCCGCGTTAGGTCTCTTCTGCTTGGCTTGTGTGCCTTCTCTGAGTCCGCTCTGGCCGCAAGGAATGACGCGTCTCGCTGAGGAAGAACAAAGTCTCCGCGACGGGCTTCCCGTGGGTTCGGACTTGGAGTATTCGCGGGCGTTCCTTCAGGCCCGTGGAGTAAGAGCCTACGAGGAAAAGCTAACGGTTCGGCAAGTCGTTCTAGAGCGAGGTAACACTAAGCTTGTCGCAGCCCGGCGATCAACTAGTCTCGGCGCGAATCGCGACTGATGCCGGACAGTTTCCATGTGGGTACGCGATTGAGGTTTTGCTGATTTTTGATGCGAACCAGAAACTCGAACAAAACCACGTTGACCGGCTTAGAATTTGCCCTTAAGCTCATAAGATGACGCTTTTGTAGCAATCTCTAGATTTATCTTGATCCGATCAGTCCCTCCAACCAAGATCTGGTGAAGAGCCCACCACCCATGCCGCGCACGGTCAAAATCGCTCCCGAATCGATGCGAAGCTTCATGCAGAGCTCGTCTCCGTGGCCAAGGAGAACGGGCAGTCGCAGCGGTTTGTGCTGGAGCGGGCGCTGGA
>JBAVUV010000980.1:0-2373 GCA_049696955.1 Candidatus Sulfotelmatobacter sp.
CTTCCATGGAAATGCGTAGGAATAAAAAGGTAGAACATACGGAGAAAATTCCTAGCAGTTCCCCGATGGATATAACTCGTCCGAAGTTGTCCTTTGCGTCAAGGCAAATGACACTCACGTGCGTAGGCACACGAAATTATTCGTCCTTTCGATGACTGTCGCTTTCACGTAGTCGCCCATCCCCGGCAGACAGTACGCGGTTCAGCTCTTGGACGAGCTGCAAAAATTTTTGCCGATCTTGTTCCACCGCGATTTTGGAGCAAAGCTCCTGAATGCGGTTACTCTCAGACTGGTTCATAAAGGCGAAGCGGAAGTATTACAGTATTCGCAGTAGAACGTATGTTCGATGTCGAACGCTCTGTAGTTAGCCAGACTGAAGGCTTAGATCGGCTAAACGGCTTCAATGCGTGAGTTGCGAGGGTCGCCGTTTGCGAGGAGAGAAGAAAGGTCGGAGAGGTTGAGTCAGTTGTATCCCTTTTTCTTCCAGACCTCCCAGTCGCCACGCACCGCTTCGAGCATGGCTTCCGCGGCGTGGTGCAACCACTTCCCTTTTTGTTTATCGAGATGGCGGAGGATGGTTTTACGCGCGAATGGAGTGCCCAGATGAATGTTGGCGGTTTCAAATCCCATGGCGTGGAGCAATCGGAGTTCGGTATCAGGGCCGCGCAAGGACGTGAGTTCGATGCGAGAGCAGTGCGGGCCGAGGCGGCGGACAATCCAGCGTCCGCGCAACTGAACGAAGGGATCGGGACAACGGACGGCGCGGTTGATGATGGTTTGGTAGAGAATCTCGGCCGGACCTTTTTGCTGTTTGGAGCCTGCGCTCTCGGCCCAGCAATTCGAAGATTGGACAAGCGCTTTGGCTTCGCGGGCGATGCGTCCGCCGTGCCAATCAGCGAGGGCAACGTAACGGGCATGGCCCAGGCTGCCAAGTCCAGCCACGCGATGCGCGAGGCGGTATCGAATTCCGGGCGCGGGCATGAGATGTTCAATGGCATCGACGGCGCTGACGGGTGGCTCGGTCTTCAGCGTGCGGAGTGCATCCATTTTCTGCCAGAAGCGCACCGGATCGCGCAGCTCGCCTTCGGCAATGAGCCGCAGCCATTGATGTTTTTCGCCCAACACGAAGGCGCGGCCCTGCTCGCGCAGGCTTTCGCGATAACCTTCAAGCGTCGTGTCGCAGATGTCCTCTCTCTTGAGCGGAAGCTTTCCCGCCTCGACGGCCAGATGGGCGCTGACCGCGAGCCTTACTAAATCGATGGTGTAGGCCGTGGGCCAGGCTTCATCAAAGTCGTTAACGCCCCATATGAGGCGGCCTTCGATGTCACGCCAGGTGCCGAAGTTTTCCACGTGGAGATCGCCAACCGCGAGGACGTGCGGAGCTTTCGCCAGATCAGCACAGATCTGCGGCCAGAGTTGCGCCCAGCGATAGTAAGTGGCACGGAAGAAGGGGAACAGCTCGGCCTTCATGCGCGCATGCTTCAGGCGGAGATCGTTTTTGTCGAGATGGGTGCGCAGGCCCAGCCATTCTTCGAAACTTCGGGTGGCTTTGACGACGTTCATGCGGGCAACGATAGCGATGGATGGAAGAAGAAGTCAAATTGCGACCTTCCGGCTTCCCGCTTGTTGAAAGAGCTCTTCGCCTCCGATTGCAGAGTGATGCTCGAGCGCCAGAAGGCGCAACGGAACAGGTATTCGCAACCAGTCGACAGCGTGTCGATCGAGACACAGTGTTGTCGCCGCGCGGCCTTTGCTATCGAAGCCCCATCGCTAAGTTCTCTGTTTTCAGCCAGGAAAGTTTGGTCGCGAGCATGCTTTTGGAAGACTGTAGTTGGCGGAGAATTCCCGCCGAGAGCACGGAGAACATTGGCTACGGGAGCATTATGCAGATGGCGATTACATTTCTGGCAGTTGTGGGCGGAATGATCTTTTCCTTGGCAATCGCGTTGTTGACGGAGGAACTGATTTTCGGGCAAGTGTTCCGGCTGTTCTTTTCCAGGCGGACAACGGCGATAAAAACTGAAGCGAAGCGCTGAGGCGCGAAGGGAGAACGACAATGCTGGCCTTGAAGAATTTACTAATGGCGTGCGGCGTGGGAATGATGATCGCAGCGGTTTATATTCTCGCCTATGATCTTTACCGCGGAGTTTTGTACCGCCGCGCCTTGGCAACCGCAGAAGCAGTTGCGGTTCCTGTCGTGCTGCGGTGGCGAACATCACTGGCGCTGGCGATGCTGGCATGGGGACCCCTGTTGATGGCGTTCAGCATTGTGGTGGTGCCCAGCGGCATGGCGGGCGTCCGGGTAAGCCAGATGAGTGGGGCGGAGGCCGGGACACTGTATCCGGGGGTTCACCTGGTTACACCCCTAATAGA
>JBAVUV010000981.1:0-5972 GCA_049696955.1 Candidatus Sulfotelmatobacter sp.
GATAAGAATATGAAAACCAGTCAACTCTCATTCCGCACAATCGTGTCAATCTTCGCCCTGTTCGTTTTCTTAACTGCTGCCGGCGCCGTGGGCGCATCGGACAAAAACGCCGCTCTACCCGTGAATAAAAATTCGTATTTCATGTACGTGGGAACCTACACGCAGAATGGCAGCACCAGCAAAGGCATTTACGTTTATCGTTACGACCCAAGCAGTGCCAAGGTCACATCCATCGGCCTCGCAGCGCAGACCATCAATCCCTCGTTCCTGGCGGTGCATCCCAACCATCGTTTCCTGTATGCAGTGAATGAAGTCGGCGATTACAAGGGCCACAAGAGTGGGGGCGTCAGCGCTTTCGCCATCGATAGCGCGACCGGCAAACTAACACTGTTGAATGAAGTTGCTTCGGGCGGAGCCGATCCCTGCTACATCACTGTCGACAAGACAGGAAACTTCGTTCTGGTGGCTAATTACACGGGCGGCAGCGTGTCTGTTTTTCCGGTTCTGAAAGATGGCAGCCTGGGTGAGGCTTCGGCCTTTGTGCAGCACACTGGCCACGGCACGAATCCGAAACGCCAGGAAGCGCCGCATGCGCACTCGATCGATTTATCCTCCGACAATCGTTTCGCTATTGTGGACGATCTCGGCCTCGACGAAACGCTGGTCTACAAATTCGACAGTGCAAAAGGCTCGCTCACGCTTAACGATCCTCCATTTGCCAAAGCCGATGCCGGAGCCGGGCCCAGACACTTCGCGCTTCATCCCAACGGAAAGTTCGCTTATGTGATTCATGAGATGGGATCGACTGTCTCCGTTTTCGATTACGATGCTGCCGACGGAGTCCTGCATCCGGTGCAGACCATCTCAACCATCCCGAAAAGCTTCGCCGGCCTGAATGAGGATGCCGAGATCGAGGTCCATCCTTCCGGCAAGTTTCTCTATACCTCGAACCGCGGCCATGACAGCATCACAGTCTTTGCCATTGATCCGAATAAGGGGACGCTGACTCTGATCGAGTACGTTCCCACGAAGGGCCAGAGTCCTCGACATTTTGAGATTGATCCAACGGGCTCACTGCTATTTGCTGAAAATGAAAAGTCGGACAACATTGTTATTTTTCGCATCGATCAGCGAAGCGGGCGCTTGACCGCTACCGGCAAAGTGCTGGACGTATCGCAGCCGGTCTGTGTGAAATTCGTGCAGGTCAAGTAGACGCAACAGCGTGAGATCGAAAAGCGTCATCTACCCGCGGGGAAAAGCACTCCGTTCAATTAGCCGTCACCGGAACCGGCGCGCTCTTCGGCGTGCTCAAGTATCCCGTCGCTTTGTTCTTGTCGACGGTCCAAACAACCAATTCGAACAGCAAGTGCTCCCGTCCCGAGTAAAACTGGATCGGTTCGGCAATGTTCCTGTCCTTCTTCTCGATGGTCTTGTCGTCGGAGGTCACATCGATCGTGAACTTGCCGTGCTTGGCATCAGTCTTCTTGAGTTGCAGACTCACGGTTGCCACGGGTTGTGGCTTTTTCGCCCCTCGCAGCAAAGTGAACTCGTAATAGTTGCGGTCGCCTCTGTGCTTGAGCACCTCAAGGTCGCTGCGCGTGTTCGCGATCAACCCACTCTGCACTCCCAGGTCGCCTACGGCGCTTTGCAGCTTGGCCTTGGTGCTCTCAAGATCAGCTTTCGTTGAAGCCACGTCGGTCTTTACGCCGCCGACGTCGGTCTTCACCCCCGCCACTTCGCCGCTCACCTGGCCAATCTGCTCCTTTTGCTCCTGCTCCAGGCGTGACACGGATTCTTTCTGCTGTTGTTGGAGTTGTAAGGCGCGCTGATTCAGCTCTTTCTTCGTAAGGCCCAATTGATGAGCTAATGTTTCTTCGGACGCTTCGGCCGTCTGCATTCTGTTCTTGAGTTCAGTAACCTGATTCTGACTATCGCCCAGGTCCTTGGTCAGCTTGTCGATGTGTTGTTGGGTCGTAACGTATCCATACACTGACGCCGCAATAAAAATAATCGCGACAAAGAACAGAATCCATTTACCCGCATTGGATTGCGGTTCCACAGGTTCGACAGATACCTCTTCGCCTTCGTCCGGCATAGCTCCTCCAGGAGTGACCTTCCCGTAAATTGTGGGATCGCATCAATTGTTGAGCACAAGGGCGGCGGTGTCAACTGGCTGGGGATACGCTCCCCCCATTCTTTTACAATGGCATGGTGAAGAATTGGGACGTGATTATTATTGGCGGCGGCATCATTGGGCTGTCGCTTGCGATCGAGCTCCGCAAGAAGGGCGCGACGGTTCTTGTGGTCGAACGGGGAGAGCCAGGGCGAGAAGCTTCTTACGCCGCGGGTGGGATGCTTGTCGATTGCGGCCTTGAAACTCCAGCCGCTCTACAGCCGTTGGCCACGGCCAGCGCTCGCATGTATCCCGAGTTCGCGCATGAGTTGGAAGTAGAATCGGGAATGAAGGTTGATCTTAGAGACCAGGGAACTATTCTCTCTCTGTCCTCAAGAGACATTCGCCATCCCGCAGCACTGTCTCCAGCGGATCTCAGAACGCTGGAATCCGCCATGGTGAAGTTGAGTCTTGATCAGGAATTCGATCTCAAGGAAGAACTCGATCCACTCGAATCCGAGATGGCGGTGGAGGCAATGCATCCATCGTTCTACTACATCAGAGAACGCAGCGTCGATCCCCGGGCGCTCGCTGCCGCCGCGGTCAAAGCCGCCAAACATCGTGGCGTCGATTTTTCCTCGGGCGATCCAGTGACCTGCCTGAATCAAGCCGATGGGCGTGTAGTGGGCGTAATCACAACCAAGACCACGTTTCACGCTACGAAGGTGGTTAATTGCGCAGGAGCGTGGTCGGGTCAAATTACGCCTTACGCTTTTCCCACTCGTCCGGTGAAGGGGCAGATGCTTTGCCTTGTCGCTCCCCGAACGTTGCTGAAACACGTGATCCGCACGCCTGAGGTCTACCTGATTCCGCGCAGCGACGGACGAGTCATCGTCGGAACCACGGTGGAAGAAGTGGGGTTCGACAAACGCACAGAGGTCGCTGCTATTCAGCGTCTGCACCGTGCCGCTGTCCGCACTGTGCCGGAACTCCGCAACGCCAAAATTTTGGAAGACTGGGCAGGGCTGCGTCCTGGAACTCCTGACAACTTGCCGATTCTCGGTGCAACTGCAACCCCAGGCTATTACGTGGCAACCGGACATTTCCGCGACGGAATTCTTCTTGCACCGATCACAGCTTGCTTGCTGGCGCAAGTGATCGACGGAGACGTACCCGATCACGATCTGGCAGCATTTTCTCCCGCAAGGTTTGCCGGTGTTGTCTCGAAGTAAGATAACCGGCGATCCTTTCCGGCAATTGCTTCCGGTATACTGAAGCGTTTTCCGCAACATTGATTTTCCTCGACTGTGCTGTGTTTGAGAAAGGATTTTTATGGCTTCCCCGGCAGTTGATTTTGCCCGCAATAATCAGCAACGTTTCCTGAGCGAACTGAAAGACCTGCTTCGCATTCCCAGCGTGAGCACGCTTGCAGAACACAAGTCCGACGTGCAAAAAGCGGCGGAATTTGTCGCCAACGATCTGCGCCGCATCGGCATGGAGAATGTTGAGGTCATCCCTACCAAAGGTCATCCGATGGTGTATGCCGACTGGTTGCACGCGCCGGGCAAGCCCACCGCGCTTTGCTATGCGCATTACGATGTGCAACCGCCCGACCCGCTTGATGAATGGAAGACTCCTCCTTTTGATCCCACGGAGCGCAACAACAATATTTATGCACGGGGTGCGGTCGACGATAAAGGCCAGCTGTGGATGGAAGTAAAAGCGCTCGAGTCGCTCATGAAATCTGGCGATGGCAAGTTGCCGATCAATGTGAAACTTATTTTTGAAGGCGAGGAGGAAGTTGGTGGGGAATCCATCACTGAGTATGTGCGCAAGCAGAAGGCCAAGCTGAAGGCCGATTTTGCGCTAGTCTGCGACACAGAGCTCTTCGCGCCGAATCTTCCGACTTTGTGCGTAGGCTTGCGCGGCCTGGTCTATACGGAAATCGAAGCTTACGGAGCCAAGATTGATTTGCATTCGGGCGTGTACGGCGGCGCGGCGCCAAATCCGTTCTTTGCGCTGATTGAAATCATCAGCAAGCTGAAAGATGCGAAAGGCCACGTTCTGATCCCCGGCTTCTATAAAGGCGTGAAGGCTCCGAGCAAGGACGAACTCAAAGCATGGAAGCGTCTTCCCTTCAATGAAGAGACTTATCGAAAAACCGAAGTTGGATCCAAAAGTCTTACCGGCGAACCCGGCTACTCCGTCCTTTACCGCACCTGGGCGCGGCCTACGCTTGAAGTTCATGGCATGCCTGGTGGATTCACTGCGGCAGGCGCGAAGACCGTGATTCCGGCGAGAGCTGCGGCGAAAGTTTCCATGCGACTGGTGCCTAACCAGGATCCCGACGACATTTTGAGGCGGTACACGAACTTTGTGAAGAAGCTCACCCCCAAGGGCATCGAGACGAAAATTAAAGTATGGAGCAAAGGTCCGGCATGCGTGGTCGGAACAGACAATCCTTACATCAAGGCTGCGACCGAGGCGCTGCGCGATACTTTCAAGAAAGAGACCGTATTCATCCGCAGCGGCGGATCGATTCCTATCGTCAACGACTTCTACCAGGCGCTGAAAATTCCCAGCGTGATGATGGGATTCGGGCTGCCTGACGATAACCTGCACGCTCCGAACGAGAAGTTCCATATTCCGAACTTCCATCATGGGATCGAGACGATCTGCCTGTTCTTCGAGAAGCTGGGTGAAAAATAGCAATCGGCAATGCTGGTGCGTGGTATTCGTGGCTTGCAGCCTGCCCATGCTGCTTGCGACCTCCGCGATTTGGGCCGCTGGAACCGAGTTCCCCAAAGGCTTCCCCGAAAACTATAAGGGAACTCCTTATCGAGACGAGCGATATCAAGGTGGGGCGCAAAACATTCCGGGACGCGTGGAATGCGCCTACTATGATCGCGGGGGAGAAGGTATCGCGTATCATGACACCGATTCCGCGAACAAAGGCAGCGGAGCTCTCAATCCGGCGGATGGAACGTATCTCAACCAATTTCGCATGGATGAGGGCGTGGATACCTCCTACACCAAGTTTCATGACGAGATTGATAACAATCCGTACAACAAGGTTATGCCTCCGGAAAATCAGCTCTATGTGGGGTGGACCGAGCCCGGAGAATGGTTCAACATTACCGTGCAGGTTGCTCACTCCGGTGTTTACGCCGCCGATCTGCTCTACACTTCAAATCGTGGCGGCACCATCTCAATGGATGTGAACGGAGAGCCTGCGCGCGGTCCGCTAAACATCGTTTCCACCTTTGACGCTTCCGATCCAATTCCCTGGCGACAATGGCATCACTGGAACATCATGCGAGACCTCACGCGCGTTCGCCTTTCTGCGGGAAACAACCTTCTCACGATTCATATCCTTACCGGCGGGAATATGAACCTGGCGTACTTCGACTTCAAGAAAGCTCGCTAGATAAGTCGAAACAAATTCAAGCCGCAACAAATTCAGCGGAGCCCGAATGGGGGCCAGTGTGTGTGTGTCGCAACGATGTCACATCGGCTGATGATTCCCCGGGAAGATGCTCGCGCCATTCCGCCATTGTCCGGCGCTTTCGCCAGCACTCCATTTCCATGAAACTCTCCCTGCTTGACAGATGGGTCCGCGACACACGGTCAAATGTCCGGTGGCCCGTGCTGGAATTCTCTTGTGAAAGCTCACGCAAATTCACTGTTCTGATCGAGCGAGATGAGCAGGGCTACTACGTTGCCAGCGTGCCTGCGCTGCGGGGATGCCACACACACGCCAGTTGAGGTGTGTCTAGAAAATGAGCGCGACGACACCACTACCCTTGAGCTCGTCGGCATCCAACAAATCTCCGTATGACTCGACAGCCGCGGCTCAGCG
>JBAVUV010000982.1:0-6313 GCA_049696955.1 Candidatus Sulfotelmatobacter sp.
TTTTGACTCTCTTAAAGATCCGATGAAATGCTCCAAAATCTCCGCCGGCAAAGGCGCATTAAAGTCGTTCGCAATTCTGACCGAGCCCCAGTCCATCCCAAGCGGGCGCGCAGCTTGTGGCTTTCCAAGCGTAACTTTGTTGGACATGGACTCTGTTAGGAACCGACCGGAGGGCGGCCCGACGAGATTTGGTGGAGCCGACGGGGTTGTAGCTCGCCCTTTGAAGAAAACCGAAGAAAAACCGCTAAAGTCCGGCGTTTATTGCCACTTGCTGATTCTTCCAATGGCCCTTAGAAACCCTCTGAGGTTCTCTGGGCACCCTCATATTGCCCTATTCTGGCAACAGTTGGCAACAATCGGTAGCGTACAGTTTGCAAATTTCTCTGAAAGACTCCGTCTATGAGTCCCCGTCCCGCTGGGCCGATTTCGGAATAGAGACTGATTTCCAGCCGCGAAGCGACGTTAGGCAATGAATATGCCATCAACAAACTAATTGCTTATCACTGCGATAACCTTCGATAGTGTTCAACCGCAATGTTGTGATATCACATCGATTTGATTATCAGATGCGGCGGACACTATGCCGTAAATTTCGAATAGCAAAGCCACCCGTCTGAACCTCACATTGTCCTCGTCGCCCCCCTGCGCGCTCGTCGCCAAGCACACACAGCGATGCATGATAATACGCAGTCAATATGAACTCAAAGGTACACACACAACATAAACGCAGCAATGTGCGGAGAGATCCTTCGTCGCTTCGATCCTCTGGATGACGGCCATGTACGAGCGATTCGCTGCGGCGTGGCGGGCGAACCTTCGTGGTAATATCCGCCAGGGTTTTACGACACAAAAGGGGGCCGCGGCATGGATGGCAAACCAGCCACCGTTGATGGCTTGAGATCGCTCTACGTCGGCAGTGCCGTTGCGAAGGCGTTCTTTGACCACATCGCACGGCGTGAGCGCGAGCAAACGGTGACACCGGTTTCCCGCATCCGCTACCTCTTGCGGAAAGAAGGGTCTGATTTCAGACGCTCTGAGATCATCGGGCTCTTTAGGGACCTGGAACAACAGAATTGCGGGCGGTTCATCGAAGGGAGGCGTGGGCTGCAGTCGCGGTTCAAGTGGACGATGGGCATGATTAGTGTGGCTCAAGCGGCTTCGGGCGCCGCGGATAGCATCGAGCCTTTGAAGCCATCGATTGACCCTGGGAACGAGGCCAGTGCTCGCGGTTGGAAAGACATCGGTGAAAAGGGCGAGAAACGACTCGACATGCCGGCCTCCGATGAGGTGGAGAGCACCGGCCTTGAAGACGAGACGGGCGATGACGGAGAAGATACCTTTGAGATTACTGAGCCATTCGATCCAGGGCGCATAAGAGTTGAAACAAAGCCGATGGTAATCCAACTTCTGTTGGATCGGATTAAGAACAATGAAATAGATCTAGCACCCGACTTTCAACGGAAAGCTGGGATTTGGAACAGGCAAGCCAGAAGCCAGCTAATTGAATCGTTGTTGATTCGCATCCCTCTTCCTGCCTTTTATATGGACGGAAGCGACGAAAACAAATGGCTGGTTGTGGACGGCCTTCAACGGCTTTCCACCCTCAAGAGTTTTGTTCTCGACAAGACTCTCCAGCTAACGGGCCTAGAGTTTCTCAGCAATTGCAATGGAGCCACTTTCGACCAATTAGCGCGCGGTTTGCAGAGACGGATTTTGGAAACGCAGGTGACTGTTTTTCTCATCCAAGAAAACACACCGCCGGAGGTCAAATTCAATATTTTCAAAAGAATTAATACGGGCGGTCTTCCCCTGTCGGCACAAGAGATTCGACACGCATTGTATCAGGGAGAAGCCACCCGAATGCTGAAGGACCTAGCTACGGGCTCGGCTTTCAGAATCGCGACAAACTTGGGGATTCGTGACGACCGCATGGGCGATCGAGAGTGCGTTCTTCGGGCCGTCGCATTTATGCGAACCAATTACCGGCAGTATAGGTCTCCGAACTTGGACAGCTTTTTGAATCAATGCATGCTTGATCTAAACGGATACTCCCCGGAGGAAATCGAGCAGCTTAGAACCAGATTCACCCGAGCGATGGTGGATTGCCGACGTTTGTTTGGAAAGAAAGCGTTCAGAAAGCAAAGCCGCAACAATTCGAGGCGCTATCCCATCAACCGAGCACTGTTCGAAGTGTGGGCGACTAACATCGAGCAGTTATATCCCGCTGACATTGAGGTTTTGGACGGCAAAAAACTCGAGTTGAACGACCGATTCGTTAGTTTATTGGAAGACACGGATTTTGATGCGGCGATATCTTTCGGTACTGGCGATCCCCGAAAGGTTCTTCTTCGGTTCTTAAAAGTTGAGGGAATTATTAAGGAGACTCTCGCGTGATCAGAGAGATCCATTTAACCAATTTCAAATGTTTCAGATCCCAAACAATTAAGTTTGGTCAGCTGACTCTTCTTACAGGACTAAACAGCTCGGGAAAATCAACGATTATTCAATCTCTGCTTCTGCTTAGGCAGTCCTACGTAGAAAACATGCTTCCCGACATCGGATTGGCGATTAACGGCCCCTTGGCCCAGCTGGGCACAGCTAAAGACGTGTTACACGAGGAGGCGGACGCAGATCAGGTCAGATTGAGGTTGGTCGAGGACGCCGTGATGGACCTGTCTCTGACGTTCTCATACCAGGAAAATAGCGATGTGTTGGACCTCAGTTACATTCGACCCGTCGGCGATGTTTGGAGCATGAATCTGTTCACGGACAATTTTCAGTATCTTCGTGCAGAACGTCTCGGGCCGCGCACTTCCTTCGGCCTATCCGACTTTGAGGTCCGAAGACACCGAAGAATTGGAATAAGTGGAGAGTATGCAACGCATTTTTTGTCGGTGTACGGTGGTGAGGCGATGGAGCACTTCGGGCTTCGGCACTCGTTAGCGTTGTCGAATGCCCTCAAATCTCAGGTCGAAGCCTGGATGGCGGAGATTAGTCCCGGGGTTCGGCTGAACGTAACGCTATACTCCGACATCGATCTAATCACATTCGGCGTCTCGTACATGTTGGGTGGCCAAGTCGCAAGTACTGAATACCGTCCGACAAACGTCGGTTTCGGCATCACGTATGCTCTACCGGTGGTCGTGGCTTTATTGTCCGCAAGGGTGGGCGGACTTGTAATCGTCGAAAACCCAGAAGCTCATTTGCATCCGCGTGGCCAGGTGAAGATCGGCGAGCTGATCGCTCGCGCGGCTTCGGCGGGTGTCCAGGTCATTGTCGAAACACATAGTGAGCACGTTTTGAACGGAATTCGAATCGCCGTGCACTCGGGAGCGGTTCCTGATCCCTCTATAATCTCCATCTACTACAGTAAGTGGGAGACGGGTGGTACTTCGCCCACTCTAACTCCGGTCACTGTTGATAATCGTGGACGCCTTTCCGATTGGCCCGAAGGATTCTTTGACGAAACCGAGCGTTCACTCGACAGCCTTCTCGACGGAAACTAGAATGACTGCGATCCTTGTTTTCAACGAACTCTCAATACCTGCGGCTATCGCGGACCCACCGCTTGGAGCACAGTACTTACGGCAATTTTCCGACGTGCTTCTCGATCGACGAATTCGAGGTCGCAGACTACTGGTCACCCCTCGCGAATTTCTTAGCATGCAAGTCAGCATTGGATTTTCGATCGGGAGGTGGCTGTCAACGGAACGCTGGAATGAGCGGGACAGAGGTATTGCGACGAAATTACTGATCGACAGACGCGTAGATTTCGACCACTTCGTACAAGTCCGGAACAGCACAGATTTGGAAATGGAGTGCGCATACGGAGGACGCGTTGCCAACGGCGTACGCGTCGCGCACAGCGAAGGCGGACTTGCTGTGAGTCTTCCCTCGGAACACGAGTGGGACACACCGTCACTTCGCTTTGAGAAGACTTGGATAGAAGGGGAAAACGTGCATACCGCCGAGGATCGAGTCCCGCACGCTTCCACTTCGGCGCACTTGGATGCAAACCTTACATGGCTTCAAACCACAGAGACAGCGCCGCCAGTGGATGGGCACGATTTGTGGGATCGCCGGGTGGAATTGTTTCCGAACTTGGACTTTTGCGCATCGGTCGAGTCGCAGATACGAATCTTAGGGGGTAATCAACGGCGCTTTCAGCTGGTGTTGCGGGGCTTTTCAGATTTGCAGCGATATTGTGGTAATTGGGTTACCGATAATTTCGATATCAATGCACTATCGCGGGCGTCCGGTGAGAGCCAGTCAACATTGCAGAGATTCGGCGGTGAACGGACGTTTCTCTGCCCGGACGGCGAATTTAGGATTTTCGAGTTCCATCTGAAACGAAACGACACCCGAATTCACTTTCTAGAGCACGCCCAGACGAAACGCATTCTCGTCGGCTACGTCGGCGATCACCTTCGAATCGTTACCAATTGAGAGATCTTTTGTCTCGATATTTATGTGCCACGTACCGTTTCACGCGCGAGGCTTTTCGCGCCAGGTTGGCGGAAATTCAATTTGACGTGTGGGCGAGATGGAATAATGTACCGCGCTCCAGCCCGGGACACGCTCGGGGCTCTTCCCCCGCCTTCGGCCTAATCTGGGAATCCAACCTTCAGGAGACGTACTCTGCGGAAGACACTGTGGAGTGCAGCGGCGGTGCCGTTTTTTGCGGCGGTTGTGCCGGCGGCGCATGCGGATACGAACACGGATATTTATTCGGCGACGTATAACTGCTCGGGCCATTGCGAGGCTATGAGATCCTCGAGCATCCAAACCAAACCGTGATTGCGAGGTTTGACTTGTCTTAGGGGCCGCTCTTCAAAAAGACCAACTACTTCAGTAACTAGACGAAGTAGCGGGGACGTCGGGGAACAGTCCTCTTGAGTTTTTCCGCAGCGGAGTCCTCGCTATGCTCCAGCCCATTAAAGGCGTTGATCTGCTCCGTAGCCGAGCGCCAAATATTTTCGGTGCGGGCCTCCAGCGCAGATCCTAGAACGTCGCGGCGTGTCCCAGTGCGCTCCAAGTCATCGCTAATTTCGGGGTTGTCGTAGACCCTGGAAAGTAATTCCTTGATCTTCGTTGGGGTTCGTTCAAAAGGCATATTACCGACATTGTATATCACACGTCGATGGCGTATGCCCCATTCGGGCTTTTGCCAACGCGCTGGCGTCTCACATCCGGAATTTCATCTTGTCGTGCCCCGCAAACGCGTATCAAGGAGATCGTCATCGCCTTGACCCGCAGAGTCTGCGCCTAGATTTCGCCGGAACAATTTCGGGTTCCGCCTGATAAACGGAAACGTGAGTCCTCCCTGATTCCCAAGAAGTCCGCTTCTGGGAAATTAGATTATCGTCTGGCAATTGGGTATCGCGGGCGGCTGAGAAGGCATCGGAATCTGATACTTAACCCAAAGCAGGGGCCTTTTAAGCCATTTTTCCGCCAGCGTCACGACTTGCCTCGGCGCGCCGAGACCCGTCAAGCCATCCCATTTCAATTACATCCTAGCTCGGCGGATGCCCGCGTGCGTCAGAGCGTGCCTCATCTGGTCAATCGAACTGACACCAAAACTGACACCAGATTTTGCGCTGACAATTTCCCACAACCCCGTTTCCGGATATCTTCCGTAGCCCCCACAATCCGGGAGCTACACCGTTCTAGGACACAAGCGCGTTTGTCAGGACTGATCTTTCTAAGCATGACGCACATAGCGGTCCTATTCGTTCCTCGTCGTACGATTGTCTAAGAGCTGTTCGTGGCTCTGCCAGAACCGCGCTCGATCCCTAGCGATATGCTGATACGGTTATTGCAGGCGAGGTTGGGATCCTTCCGACTTGAATCTTGCTCTTCGCGGCGCGTCCAAGGCAATGGATTGAAGGTCAGCTCATTCTCAATATGAAACTAGCCTAATGCGGTCGGAAGGTCTTCCCCGTCTCAAGCAGAGTCTTCAATCGCGAGAGAATTCGCGGCCACCCATCTGCGTTCTGAGCATACGCCGGATCGTCCTCCGCCCAGTCATCATTCGTTACCACAACCTTCACTGCTTCCGACTCCGGAGTCAGCTCCACCCTCACTCTCGACATCACAGCCCCATCGCCCATGCCGAACTTGTACTCAAACACCTTTGGCGGCTCCGCCCGCAGCACCTCACCCGTCACATACCGCATCCGCTTCCCATCTTTACTCGGCCCCGACCACGTCATCGCTCCGCCAGGCTTCAGGTCCAACTCAAAGTCTGCGCCCATGAAGATCTTCTGATTCGCCTCCTTCGAAACGAACCCGTCCCAGACCTTTTCCACGGGGG
>JBAVUV010000983.1:0-1602 GCA_049696955.1 Candidatus Sulfotelmatobacter sp.
GACCGGCAAAGCTCGATCTCAGGAGGACGCAGACGAGAGTCTGCAGCTTTCGATTTATGCGATGGCCGCAAACGAGAAGTGGGGATACCCTGTCGGAGCCCTGGTGTTTCACAATCTCGAAGGCAACGTTCCCGTCTTCTCCCGGCGCACCCAGTTTCAATTGGAAGGAGCGCGAGAACGAATACGGTCGGTGGCGCGCGGCATCGCCGCGGGAGACTTCGAGCCTAAGCTCGGCTTTCATTGCAACTTTTGCGCCTTCCGCGGATTGTGCACGGCACAGGAAAAGACGGTTCCGAATCATTCCCGGAAACCTGAAAAGAAACCGCTGGACTGATCAATGATCACTGAGCCCAGCACCAACTTCCGCACAAAAACTTAGGGGACGCTTTCGGCGTCCCCTTTTTACTTCGCACTGACTTCAGTTAGTGCTTTTTCTTTTTTGCCTTTTTCTTGGTTGCCATTGTTTCTATTCTCCCTTTCCATTTTTCATGGATAAATCTGCAACGAATGCTCTGTTGCAACTAATTGATTGTATAGAGTTAATGAAAAATGAAGTCAAGAAAAAAATGTATGAGGTGTAGCGAGCGATGCTGTACCAAAGTCACTCGTTGAAGCAAGTTTGAAAAAAAATTAGGAGGCGCGGGAAGAAAATCCTTCTCCAACGCACGATTGATCCAATGCAGAAGGATCAAAGAGCTTCCTGACGACAGTCGCAAACTGTGCGAAGTTGAATGAATCAGTGCGGGACTAGCGCTACACACATGATGAATCGAGTCCATCGTCTGTTTGCTCTCATGCATCTATAATGAAGCTACGAAATCTTCGCGGGAGCATGATCAATGGCGGCTTCTGATGATGTTGTGATTGTTTCAGGATGTCGAACGCCGGTGGGAAAATTCCAGGGAAGCCTCTCTGATTTGACCGCATCACAGTTGGGCGCGGTGGTGGTGCGGGAGGCGGTGAAGCGAGCCGGATTGAACTCCGATCAGATTGACGAGTGCATCATGGGCAATGTTCTTCCCGCTGGCCTCGGACAAAATCCCGCGCGCCAGGCTGCAATCTTTGCCGGATTGTCTCCTGCAACGGGTGCCATGACAATCAACAAAGTTTGCGGCTCAGGATTGAAAGCGGTTGCTCTCGCAGCGCAAGCGGTGCAGACGGGGAACAGTTCCATCGTGGTCGCTGGAGGCATGGAGTCGATGACCAACGCTCCTTATCTGCTGCCCCAAGCGCGTAAGGGATACCGTCTCGGAAATGGTCAGGTGATCGATTCTATGGTCCATGACGGACTTTGGGATATTTACAACGACTATCACATGGGCATTACCGGAGAGAACGTCGCGGAAAAATACGGCATTACTCGCGAGGAGCAGGATGAATTCGCAGTGAACTCGCATCGCAAAGCTATTGCCGCGATGAAGGAGTGCCGGTTCAAATCGCAGATTGTTCCGGTGGAGATTCCCGCGAAGAAGAAGGGCGCTGCGCCAGCCATCTTCGATAAAGACGAAGGCCCACGGGAAGACACGACCATAGAAGCGCTTCGTTCGCTGAAGCCGGCGTTCAAGAAAGATGGAACCGTGACCGCAGGTAACGCTCCTGGAG
>JBAVUV010000984.1:0-3049 GCA_049696955.1 Candidatus Sulfotelmatobacter sp.
CCAGAAGATCTCGGCCCGATGATCGCGTCGCTTCTCTCGGACGAGAATCATTGGGTCAATGCCCAGCGGATCGAGGTCGCAGGCGGAGTCGCAATCTGACGTCCAGGATTCAGCCACTAGAGATGAGTGCGAGGCCGCTGGACGCTCTCAGGTCCAGGACCCCGCGGTGTCCAATCGCAGGACAACTGAAAAGGAGAGCAACATGCCAAGCGGAAGATTGATGAAGCACCTATTTTTGCCTTTGTTGGGTTTTGGAGTGATCGCGGGGGCGACCGCCGCGTCAGCGCAAACCGCCCCGCCAGCCTTTGTTTCTGCTATCGGCGATAACACCAACGTCGTCTTTGTCGAAAACCATATAGTTATCGACAGGCCTGCGAATGAGATATTTGATTTCGTCTCAACCCCAGGGAACGTCTATAAATGGTTCACTAAGTCGAGCGACGCAAAACCGTTTATCTCCGGGGCGCTCGACCACCCCAACCGCATCGGCGATCAGGTATTCGAAAACATCGACTTTCCGGATGGGAGAAAGCTGAGCTTGGTGCAGACGACAGTCGTCTGTATTCCTGGCTTCGAGTGGGTGGTCACGGGGCAGCCCATCGGCAGCGACGGCAAGCCCTTGCCGCAAGTGCTTTCACTTGCGGTCTGGACCGTACAGTCTCTTCCCGGTGGCAAGAGTATGTTCAGCAGGTTCTTCTCCCTTGTCGGGTCGGAAGGAAGCGTGACCGTGTCGCGCTCGAAAAATGGCGCCTTGGACCCGGTGGGGAGCCAGGCCGCGCTGGAACGGCTCAAGAAATACCTTGAGGGGTTGCAGGAGGAAAACTGAGCAATGGTGATAGTCCCGGACGCTCCGGCTAGGCGTCCGGGATTCTGCCGCGACAGCGATGCCCCTTCATTCCCACCCTTTCGGAGAGCAGTCATTAGTACCGACAAAACGCGCTTCTCGCCGGCAGTCGATCAAGTGACGAGAAGCCGACTTCGTGGTACCGATCCGATTGGGGCGGCGGTCAAGCTCCGCTGCAAACGCGAGGATCGCGTTTGGCCTTGCTCAAGGACTTGTGAAGTGCTACTCCGCCTTCTGAGATGACCGGCTCGCATCAGGTTCTGCGGCTGGCGGAACCGCCTCAGCTGCGCCAAAGCTGCGAAACAGAGCCACAACGCGATCAGAGGCATCTGGTGCGTAGAACATCTCTGTGTTCACCATCGTGTCTTCCGTCATGTGCCGCATGCGCGCAAACATCTCGGTTTCGTACGCCGCGATCGCGTCAGAGGATGTGTCTTGGCTAAGAAGGAGCCGTGACAGCGCCAGGGCGTCGAGCATCGCCATGTTTACGCCCTCGCCTGCGTACGGCGGCATCACATGCGCTGCATCGCCGATCAACGTGACGTTGCGCTTCGGCTCCCAATGCTGATCTGCCGGGCAAACGAGTAGTGGGCGCCAGACCATAGACGCCGCTTCCTTGAAAAGAGGATCCCATATCTCGCTCCACCCCTTGAAGTTGGCGTGGAACCATGCCACTCGCTGGTCCGGGCCGCTTGCCTCTTCAAAGCTACTTCGCGCGGAGTCGCCACGGGTCTTCACTCCTGCGTAGAACAGCACGCTGCCGTCAGGCTTGGTTCCCATGCCGATGGTTCTTTCGCCTCCCAGAGCGATCAGTGCTGATCCGCCGATAAGATCCCACAACTCAGGGATCGTCTGCTTTGCTCCAGGAACAAGACCCTCTACGAGCGACACCCCGACGTACTCTGGCCGAATGGAAGTGACCAGCTCGCGAAAGCGGGAGTTCGCCCCGTCGCAGCCGACCGCGATATCGGCCAGTGCAATCTGTCCGCTCGCAAAACGTAACAAGACCTGGTCGCCCTGCAACTCGGCAGACTCGAGCTTGCAGTCCCACTGCACGGTGTTGGGTTGAAGCGAATCGAGCAGAAGATCGCGCAATGGACCACGCTCGATCTCAGGACGTTTCCCGGCCCCGGCCATCCGGCGGGAATGATCATGGAGAACCGTTCCCTTGGCATCGGTAAGGCGAAGACGATCGAGATCCGGCCGGTGATTGGCCCAGAACGCATCTATCAGGCCGGCAGCTTCCAGTGCCGCGAGTCCGGAGTTTTCATGGAGGTCTAATGCGCTGCCCTGGACTCGCGCGCTGCGGCTCTGATCACGCTCATATACGGAAACCTGCACACCGCTTTGCTGCAGTAGCCGCGCCAGCGTGAGTCCGCCTGGCCCCCCGCCGACAATGGCGATCCTCTTTCCAACAATGGCACTCATACACACCTTTCGGGTCGTTCAACACTTGATCGAAATCCTACCCGCTCCACATCACTTCTCATAAGAGACATTTGAGGACTATTCGCCGTGCGGGCACCATATCGATCAGGTCATTTGGGCAGTCGGCTCTCTGCGGAATGCATATTCTGGGCACACCGTTGAAGCATGGACCGTAGTGTACCGATCTCCTCAGCAGTAAAACCGACTGTCATCCTCTTCTCCACAGCATCGATTGCTTGGCGTGCGGTCGCCAGCACCTCAGTGCCTTTTTTCGTCAACTCACTCTGCATGATGCGTCCGTGTGTCTGGTGAGGAGTTCGATGCAAGAGCCTCATCTTTTCCAGGTTGGCCACGATCCCCAGCATGCTCTGTGCTGTGACAAACGCCCCGCGTGCAAGGGAGGCATTTGAAATGCCCGGTTGCCGCTGAACTGCGGATAAAACGTTGAACTGTGCCGTGGTCACACCCAGATGGCTTAGCTGGTCATCCATGCTTGTCCGGAGTGCGTGTTGTGCTCGCTTGAGCACGTATCCTAGCCGATCTGCCATCGGATGTTCTGGTGCCATGTTCGTCGATCTGCCTTTGAGGTTTGACATATAAGGACCCTTATACATATTATAAGGACCATGACAACATCCAGCAAGCACAAAACCACGCCAAAATTGATCGGGCCAAGCTTTATTGCGCTCCAGGTCCGCGACCTTCAGGCTTCCAAAGCCTTCTATTTGAACCAGATCGGACTCACTGCATTACCGCAGAATCCACCGGGCGCTATTG
>JBAVUV010000985.1:0-1959 GCA_049696955.1 Candidatus Sulfotelmatobacter sp.
ATTCAAGCGAGGCAAATCCACCCTGATCAACGCCTTGATCGGTGAGCCGGTTCTTCCCACAGGCTTCATTCCCGTCACAGCTGTGCCGACCGTGATTCGTTTTTGCGAGCAGTTGACCGCACGAGTCCGCCTGCTCGATGGTTCGTGGAATGAGATCCCAGTCTCGGAACTAAAGCAGTACGTAACCGAGGAACTCAATCCCGAAAACAGGAAGGGTGTCCAGGGCGCAGAGGCGTTTGTTCCCAGCCCGCTGCTTTCTACGGGTATGTGCATCGTGGACACGCCAGGCCTCGGGTCGGTTTTCACCGGAAATAGCGCCGCAACCCAAGCCTTCATCCCTCACATCGATGCCGCGTTGGTGGTTGTGGGCGCCGACCCTCCCTTGGCGGGAGAAGAGCTCACCCTGGTGGAAAGGGTCGGCAAACAGGTGCACGACCTCATCCTGGTTCTGAACAAAGCGGATCGTACGACCGATGCGGAAAGAGCCGCGGCCACCGTGTTCACCCGCCACTTGCTCCAAAAGCGCCTACAACGCGAGATCGGACCGATGTTCGAGATCAGTGCGCAAGAAAGAGCGGACAATCGCGGACCAGAACGTGACTGGAACAAGCTTGTCGGCGCTTTGCAGCGTCTTGTCGACGGTTCCGGGCACCAACTGGTTCGACCCGCTTGCGACCGAGGATTGCTGCGTCTCAGTGAGCAACTGCTGGCCCTTATTAGCGAGGGACGCGACGCGCTGCGTAGGCCGATTGAAGAATCAGAGCGCCGGATCACCCTAATGAAGCGAACCATTTCGGAGGCCGAGCGCTCCATGCGGGAACTGAGCTTCCTCTTTATGGCCGAACAGCAGAGGCTCTCCGATATCTTCGTTGATCGGCACAAAGCATTTTTCGCCTCCGTATTGCCTCAAGCTGACGCAGAGTTCCAACTAGCCCTGCGGTCAATTCCCAGCGGGTTTGGCCCATCGTACCGGCGAAGGCTGATGCGCGAGGCACAAGAGATTTCTCGCCGGGATGTGTTGCCTTGGCTGCGCCCTGAGCAGGAAGAAGCTGAAAGGGAGTATCGGAAAGTTGCGCTTCGATTTGTGGAAATGGGCAACGACTTTCTCAAGAGACTCGCTGATGCCGGCATCCCAGAGTTGGCCCGGATGCCGCATGCGCTCGATCCGGAAATCGGTTTCCGCGTGCGCTCGAAATTCACGTTCATGGATTTCATCGAAGTTGCCCAACCGGCCTCGCCGCTGCGTTGGCTGGCGGATGTGATTCTGGGATTCGTGGGCGCGAGGAAGGTAATCCAGCACGATGCGCTGCAGTTTATCGAGAGACTGCTTAAAACTAACAGCACCCGGGTGCAAAGTGACATTCTGGATCGCGTACAAGAAAGCCGCAATCGTTTGGAAGTAGAGATTCGCAAGCTGCTTCACGAAGTCAGCCGCATTGCTGAGCAGGCATTGGCACGCGCGCGGAACGTAAGAGAAGACGGTGAGCCAGCGGTTCAGGTGGAACTGCGTCGCTTAGATGGTTTGGAACACGAAGTCGCCGTCATCCGCGAATCTGTGGTCCATGAAGACATGGAGCCCAATATTGTGCAGACGAGCGCGCGTGTCCTCCCTGAATCAATTGCTCATGGTTGATCCGGCGCCCACTTTGTCATCCTCGGTCTCGAATACCTTCTTGTACAGATCCTCGCCATAGCTGGTCTGCTGGGGCTCCCCTTCGGCGAGCCTGAAACTTCGCGTCCCGTCGGCTCTTCTCTCGGCACGCAGGAAAATGGCGCTGTCATTTTGCTCGTCGAACAAGCCGTGAGCAAATTCGTACAAATGAGTAACGTAGAAGACAGTCATGCCTTTCTCAAGCAGGGCGCGCACAATCTGTGTCGCGATTTCCGAACCCTCCCGCTCGTTCGTCGCCGCGAAGGATTCATTAAAGAGCAGCATGGAATTCGGGACAAGGTGATCGG
>JBAVUV010000986.1:0-6002 GCA_049696955.1 Candidatus Sulfotelmatobacter sp.
GTAGAGGACCGCTCTCAGCTATCAGCCGTCAGCTATTAGGAAAGCGACGGATGTGAAACTGAGAGCTGACAGCTGAGGGCTGAGAGCTTACATGTCACGAATTGGAAAAAAGCCGATCCCGATTCCCAAAGGGGTGACGGTCAAGATTGAAGGCAATACCGTGCTGGTGCAGGGACCGAAGGGCAAGCTGGATACGCCACTTCCTTCCGGCATCAAGGTCGAGCAGAAAGATGGTAACCTCGTCGCCCTACGCGAGAACGATTCGCAGGCGGCGGTGCACGGGCTGGCGCGGGCTTTGGTTAACAACGCGGTCGAAGGCGTGACCAAGGGCTGGACGCGTGAGTTAGAAATTGTTGGCATCGGCTATCGCGCAGAGATGAAGGGTAAGGGGATGATCGTATTCAGTCTCGGCTACTCTCATCCCATTGAGTATCCGTTGCCCACGGGCGTGGACGCGTCGGTCGACCCCAAGCAGACCAGGATTGCCCTGACAGGAATCGACCGCCAGCAGGTAGGTCAGGTGGCGGCTGAGATGCGGTCGCTGCGTCCGCCGGATCCTTATAAGAATAAGGGCGTGCGTTACGCGGGCGAGAGATTGAAGAAGAAGGTCGGTAAGACCGGAGCGAAGTGATCGCGTTTGACGGGCGTCTGAGCCCGTCGCGATCATCCCTTCGGCAAGCTCAGGGCAGGCTCTGAGCGAAGCGAAGGATCTCTAGAAGGACGAAGAATTATGCTGACTAGAATTTCGAAAAATCAGAAGCGCGGGCACGTACACGACCGCATCCGCAAGAAGATGCAGGGTACGGCGGAGCGTCCGCGGTTGAATGTGTACCGGTCGCTGAATCACATTTATGTGCAGGTAATTGACGATCTGCATGGGGCGACGGTGGTTTCCGCGAGTTCCGCAGAGGGCAAGAAGGCCGAGCGCAAAACCGGCGGCAATGTGGCAGCGGCGAAGACCGTGGGAAAGGTCATTGCGGAGCGCGCCAAGGCTAAAGGAGTAACCAAGGTTGTGTTTGACCGCGGCGGCTACATCTATCACGGGCGCGTGAAGGCGCTGGCGGATGCGGCGCGCGAGGCGGGATTGCAGTTCTAACAAGCTTTTAGCTTTTAGCTCTTGGCTGTTAGCTGGAGCGAAAACAGAAACGCTAAGAGCTAATAGCTAACAGCTAAAGGCTAGGTTCAAAGAATGCCAACAGTAATTAAGAAGCTCGATGCGAATTCGTTTCAGTTGAAAGACCAGGTGGTGGCCATTAACCGCGTCACCAAGGTGGTGAAGGGCGGCAAGAATCTTTCGTTTGCCGCGCTGGTGGTGGTGGGCGATCCGTCGGCGGCGGTGGTGGGTCATGGCGCGGGCAAAGCTAAAGAAGTGCCTCAGGCCATTCGCAAGGCGATCGAATCGGCGAAGAAGAATCTGATCAAAGTGAATTTGACCCAGACCAGCATTCCGCACCTGGTGCTGGGACGCTATGGGGCGGGTAAGGTTTTGTTGAAGCCGGCGCCGGAAGGCACGGGAGTGATTGCCGGCGGCGCGGTGCGCGCGGTGATGACGTCGGTGGGAATTCAGAATGTGCTGACCAAGTCAATTGGCACGACGAATCCGCATAACGTGATCAAGGCAACTTTCGCCGCGCTGCGAGCTTTGAAGAGCCGCGAGAGTGTTGCCGCGATGCGCGGCAAGTCGATGCAGGAGATTTAGCGGCAGTGGTCAGTGGCTGGTGGCCAGTGATCAGTTTTTGGAAACGAAATTTGACTGGCCGCTGATCAATGATCACCGATCACTGATCACTGATCACTGATCACTGATCACTGATCACTGGCCACTGAGGTTACGATGACAACGAAGAAACCAAAGGCGGTCAGCGGAAAGATTCACCTTAAGTGGGTGGTTTCCGCCATTTGTGCCCCGGTGAAACAAAAGCTGGTGGTCAAAGGGCTGGGCTTTACCCGCCTGAACCAGGTGATCGAGCGCCCCGACAACCCGGCGATTCGCGGAATGGTGGCCAAAGTTCCGCATCTGGTTGAGATTTTGAAGTAGGGAAGCGCGCCAAACACGCGAGTCAGCATTCTCGCAAAGAACGCGAGAATGTTCGCGCGGCGCGCCCAGGTCCTTCGCGAGACAAAGGGCGTCTCGCTCAGGATGACAAAGTTTAGAGGTCCGAGATTATGAATTTATCCAATATTCGAGCACCGAAGAAGGCGTCGGAGAAGCGCAAGCGCGTGGGACGCGGTATGGGCTCCGGCATGGGCAAGACGTCCACGCGCGGACATAAGGGACAGCGTTCGCGCACTGGTATGCGCCTGATCCGCGGCTTTGAAGGCGGCCAGATGCCGCTGCACCGCCGCATGCCGAAGCGCGGCTTCACTAACATTTTTCGTAAAGAGTTCAACATCGTGAGTCTGGAGCGGCTGGTTGCGCTGGGCGACGAGCTGCACGCTTCGCCTATCACTCCTGACGTGCTGCGTAAGGCGGGGGTGATCAAGCAGAAGCTTCCGGTTAAGATTCTCGGGGATGGCGAACTGACGATTGCGATCACCGTACACGCGCACAAGTTCTCCAAAGCGGCGCAGGAAAAAATTACCAAGGCAGGCGGCAAGGTTGAGGTCTTGCAGTAATGTTTGAAAAGCTGGCGAACATCTTTCGTATTCCCGACCTGCGCAAGCGGGTCCTGTTCACGCTGGCCATGCTCGCGATCTACCGCTTGGGCGGGCATCTCCCCACGCCGGGCGTGAACTTCCTCAAGCTGGAACAGTATTTCAATCAGAACGCGGGATCGCTGCTGGGATTCGTGGATCTGTTTTCCGGCGGCAATTTGCGGCGGCTTACTCTGTTTGCCCTGGGCATCATGCCCTATATCACGGCATCGATCATCCTGCAGTTGTTGACCGTGGTGTATGAGCCGCTGGCCAAGCTGCAAAAGGAAGGCGAGCTGGGGCGCAAGAAAATTACGCAGTGGACGCGCTATATCACGGTGATCCTCAGCGCGGTGCAGTCGTTCGGCATCGCGATCGGCCTGGAGAAGGCTGGCGACTTCGTGCTTCATCCGGGGCCTGCATTCATTCTGATGACGATGTTGACTCTGACCACCGGCAGTGCATTCGTCATGTGGCTGGGCGAACAGATCACCGACCGCGGAATCGGCAACGGCATGTCGTTGCTGATTTTTGCCGGGATCGTTGTGGGCCTGCCGCGCGGCGTTCAGGATTTGATCGAGAAGGCGAGGAACGGAACCTGGGGCGCGATCACGCCGGTTTTGATGGTGGGGCTGGTGGTTTTCATGATCGCCGTGGTGGCGTTCATCGTCTACGTGGAGCGCTGCGAACGCCGGCTGCCGGTGCAGTATGCCAAGCGTGTGGTGGGACGGAAGGTGATGGGTGGACAGTCCACGCATCTTCCGCTGCGGGTGAATGCGGGCGGCGTAATGCCGGTCATCTTCGCGTCCTCGATTCTAACTCTGCCGCAGACTGTCGGTTACGGGCTGCGCAACAGCCGCTATATTGGCGACTTGATGCGCATGCTGGGATGGGGCGAACCACTCTATACCGTGCTGTACGCGGTGGGAATTATTTTCTTCGCGTATTTTTATGTATCGATCGTCTTTAACCCCAGCGAAGTTGCCGACAACATGCGGAAGTATGGCGGCTTCATTCCGGGCATTCGTCCGGGCAAGAGGACGGCGGACTATATCAATGAAGTCCTGACCCGCATCACGCTGGTGGGCGCGCTCTACCTGATCGTCATTTCATTTATTCCGGAATGGATGATTACCGGGATTCACCTCAACCACTTGCCGTTCTGGCTGGGAGGATCGCTGTTTGAGCGGCTTCCGGTGTGGGTGACGAACGGTCTGGGAGTGAATTTTTATTTTGGCGGAACGTCGCTGCTGATTGTTGTAGGCGTGGCGATGGATACGGTTACACAGATTGAGGCGCAGTTGATCATGCGCCATTACGATGGATTTACGCCGCGCAGCGGACGCATTCGCGGCCGCCGCAACTGGTCGTAGGGGCGATCGGGCGGGCTAGGGTGAGGCGGAGAGACGTTGCAAGCAGCGTTTCTACCGAGTTGTGGGGTTGCTGAACACTGTTCGGGAGGCTTTGGCCAACTCGATGGCGCAGGAAACCTCACGGGATATAGGGCCCATAGTATTGCTTGGTCCGCCGGGTGCCGGTAAGGGTACGCAGTCCAAGCGAATCATGGAGAAGTACCTGATTCCGCAGATCTCTACTGGCGATCTGCTGCGGCAGAACGTGGTTCAGGGTACGGGATTAGGACTGGCGGCAAAGGCTGTAATGGAGCGCGGAGAGCTCGTTTCCGACGACCTGGTTTGTGAGATGGTTCGGTTGCGGTTGAGAGAGCCAGACTGCAAGCGGGGATATATTCTCGACGGCTTTCCCCGGACTGCAGCCCAGGCCGGGTGGCTGGATGCGCTGCTTGACGACAAGCTCTTTGACAACTTGCACAGCACCCGGGCCTGGCCGATTGTGATCCGGCTCGACGTGGATTATAATCAATTACTGCTCCGGATTACTGGACGCCGTTCTTGTCCCACCTGTGGGCGGATTTATAACGTCCACTTTCAGCCAGCTCTGGTCGATGAAGTTTGCGACCTGGATGGATCGAAGCTGGTGACCCGCAATGACGACCGGTTGGAAGTGATTCAGCCCCGTTTGGCGGCCTATCAAGAGCAGACTCGTCCGGTAGCCGATTACTATCAGCGGACTGGCAGGCTGATCTCGATCGATGGCGATCGGCCAATGGACGAAGTGACGGCTCAGATATTCAGGATTATTGAGGATCATCACGCATAGCGTGTTCTCGACAGAGCATGGCGATTGTTTGCAAATCAGCGGCGGAGATTGAACGGATGCGGCAGAGTGGCCGCATCGTCCGCCAGGTACTCGACCATGTGCGCACGCTGGTGAAGCCCGGCGTCACTACGATGGACCTGGAGCGCGCGGCGGAGAAGAAGATTGGCGAGCTGGGCGCCAAGCCGGCATTCAAGGGGTATTACGATTATCCCTGCGTGCTGTGCACGTCGGTGAATGAAGAGATCGTGCACGGCATCCCGTCAGAAAAGCGGGAACTTAGAGAAGGCGATATTGTTTCGATCGATTGTGGCGTGGTGCTGGATGGGTATTATGGCGACGCCGCGATCACGGTGCCGGTGAGCGAGACGGTGAAGCCGGAGTTGCAGAAGTTGTTGAAGGTAACTGAAGAGTCGTTATACCGCGGAATCGAGCAGGCGCTCATCGGGAACTCAGTGGGCGATGTGGGAGCGGCGGTGCAGGAGCATGTGGAAGCCGCGGGCTTCAGCGTGGTTCGCGAGTTCGTTGGGCATGGAATTGGAACGCACTTGCACGAAGAGCCGCAGGTGCCGAATTACGGAGCGCGGGGTCACGGTGCGAAGTTGCGCGAAGGCATGGTGCTCGCAATCGAACCGATGGTGAATTTTGGCAAGCCGCAGACGCGGGTTCTGGACGACAAGTGGACCGCGGTCACAGCCGATGGCAGTTTCAGCGCGCACTTCGAGCACTGCGTGGCTGTCACCAAGGACGGTCCGGTAATTTTGACGAGATAGAGCTTTAAGCTTTTAGCTCTTGGCTTTTAGCTGAGAGCCAGGAGCTAAAGGCTAAGAGCTGATTTCAAGGAGCGAATGAGTAAAGAAGACGCGATTGAAGTGATGGCAGTGGTTCTGGAACCTCTGCCGAATGCCATGTTCAAGGTGGAGTTGGAGAACAAACACCAGGTGCTGGCACATGTATCCGGGAAAATGCGCAAGAATTTTATTCGCATCCTGCCCGGGGATAAGGTCGCAGTCGAGCTTTCGCCTTACGATCTGAATCGCGGAAGAATTGTTTATCGCTACAAATAGATTCTGATAAGAGGATTGCGCTGACGGCTAAGAGCTGAAAGCTGAGAGAGCTGATTTATGAAAGTACGAGCATCGGTAAAGAAAATCTGTGACAAGTGCAAGGTCATCCACCGCAAGGGTGTGGTG
>JBAVUV010000987.1:0-4636 GCA_049696955.1 Candidatus Sulfotelmatobacter sp.
GCCTGAGCCATTGCCAATTCCAGAGCCTCCGCCGGAGCCGCCGAGGCCGGGTTGATCGCCGCCGGAGGGAGACATGGCGAGTGAGCCCTTACCGCCAGTGCCGGGCAGCGCGCGTTCGGAGCCGGGATTAGCGGATAGGACTACTCCGGAGTTGTCGGGGCTTCCGCCTGCGCCTTTGGGAGGGGCCAGAGGTGAGCCGAGATCCCCGGGAGCGCCACGGCCGATGCCAGTTCTGCCAGAGCCTGAGGGACCTGAGCCAGCAGAGGGCGGCGGGGGAATTATGTTGCTGGCGAATGAGCCGTCATTTCCAGAGCCAGTGGAATTTCGGGTGCCGTTAGGAGAGCCCGCGCCTACGCTCGGTGGCGGCGGGACGATGCTGGAAACATTCGGTGAAGATCCGGAATATTTTCTGAACGATCCTGTGGCGTTCGATCCCGTATTCGCGCTCGAAGGTGGGGGTGGGATCACGTTGGCTGAAGACTGAGACTGTCGAAGCGAGGAGCCGAGGTTTGAGCGCGAGCTTCCGGCGGAGGGCGGAGGCGGGATGACGTTTGTCGCAAGCGAGGCGCTACCGGTATTGCGTGGCGTGGCGGCGTCTGCGGAAGTCACTGCCGGCGGGGGTGGGACGACATCCTGAGTGCCGAAAAGTTTTCCGATGATGCTGCTGACAAATGATCCGTTGGCCGGTTGCGCGGGCGGCGGAGGAACAACGCCAGGCGCGGGCAGGTTGAGTTGCGCAGTGCGCTGAGTTTCGCGTGCCGGGGCGGAGACGGGCGGTGGAACGACGTTGCTGTTCAGCTGCAAGCGAGAGGGAGAAATTTCCCGGCCGATTGACGAAGGCGCGGGAGCGATTACTGCTCCATTGAAAGAGGGAGCGGAACGGGCTTGATCACGGGTGACGCGCGCTGAAGCGGGAGCGATCACGACCGAATTTAGGGCGGGCGCGGCTTGGCTGTGCTCGCGGGAAACATTTGGGGCTGGGGCGATGATCGTCGAATCCAGTTTGGGCGCGTAGAGAGTGTGCTCCGTGCGGACGGTGGGCGCGGGTGCAACGATTGTGTTGCTTATCGCAGGAGCGGTGCGGGAGTTGTTCGAAGAAACACTCGGAGAGGGCTGGACTACGCCACTATTGAAGGCGAGGGGGGCGCGCGACTGGTCGCGGACGATGTTGGAGGGTGCGGGAGCGATCACATTCGCGGCAAGGCTGGGTGCGGTGAGCGAGGAGTGCAAGCCCTCGGAGGGCGGTGGTCCGGGGATGGATTTGAACGCGAGCAGGTTCGCGACTGCGCTGGTGGAAGAGGGAAGTTTGAGGTTGGGAGCGTCGACGACTTTCGGAGCGAGTGAGGCGCCGCGAGCTACGTGGATGGTCTGGGTACGGTGATGAGCTTCCTGGCCACCGGCGTGACCGGAGGCGCCGGATTGAGCTCCGCCTAAATCTTCCGTGCGCGGGAGTTCGTTGGCGGAATAGTAGATGACTTCCTCGGACTGGATGCGCGGGGCGGCGTAGGGACGGAGATGAGCGACTTCACGGGGGAGGACGATGACGACGAAAATCAGGAATGCTTCCAGCAAGAGAGATGTAACCAAGCCGCGGTAGGGAACGATTCCGAAGGGAGCTTCTCCGGCGAGCCGCGGCGCGGAGCGAGAAAACGCGGGACGGATGGAGGTGGTGAACTCCTGCCAGCGTGGCGACCACTCGACCAGGAGCTTGGGAGCTTCGTGGAGGGTGGTGAGTTCTTCGGGTTGGAGAGTTTCAATCACGGTTTGAACACGGGGGCTAAAGCCCCATTTTCCTTGCCTTCTGGCGGCGCGGCTGAAGCCGCGCCCTTTCAAAGCTCCCGATCGACAGAGAAGTAACGCGGGCGGCGGCTGCACCCACTCGAAATCAAACGTCCTCCTGCAGTTGGATTTCTATTTTATCGCCAAGTGCGGTTTCTGTTTGGGCGATTGTGTGGCTCGGCAGTTCCAGCACTGACGCGGCTTGCAGGCGGACGGAGGCAAAGCGCCAGGGTTGGAGATTGGGAACGATGTGTACGACGGTGTGGGCCTGATCCAGGTAAACCACGTCGATGGGGTAGCTCATGGCTAGAGTATGCACGCCGCGACAGGGGCGAATCCAGAGGCCGCAGCCGTTACGGAAGTCATCCGGGGAGGCTCCGAGCAGGCCGCGCAAGCGGGACCAGTGCGTATGGGCCACGGCGAGGTGGGTGGCGAGGAAGCGTTGACGGGTTTGGTTGAAGGCGTGGCCGCGTGGAGTGAATCCCATATGCCTGGAAAATATGCGCTAGAGTCTCAGGCGTCCCTCCGGGACGCGTTCTGATCTGCTGCTCTACCCGGCGCTGAAGGCGCCGGGCTATTGTCGGACGCCCCTCCGGGGCATTTTCACGTCTGCGACTGTCAAGGCTCGGTGTCCTTGCCAATCCTTCAATTCGCTCATCGCCTGTCATTCCCGGGCAGTCATTACCCGAATTATTTGCTGACGAGCGAGTGGTATGCCTGAATGAGCGCCGGGCCGATGGTGACGAAGAGGAACGGAACCAGAATAAAAATGACGAGTGGAGGAACCATTTTAATGGTGGTCTTGGCAGCCTGCTCTTCGGCGCGCTGGCGGCGGGCGGTGCGTAGGGAATCGGAATGAACGCGGAGAGCTTGCGCGATGCTGGTGCCGAAGCGGTCGGTCTGGATGAGAGTGCCGACCAGGGAGCGGATGTCATCGACGCCGGTGCGATCAACGAGATTGCGCAGGGCTTCGGCGCGGGGTTTGCCGGCGCGCATTTCGAGGTTGACCAGATGGAATTCGTCGCTGAGATCGGGATGAGCGTGGTGAAGATCCTTACCGACACGCATGAGAGCCTGATCGAGGGCGAGTCCGGCTTCGACGCAGATGACGGTGAGATCGAGAGCGTCAGGTAAAGCGATGCGGATGCGATGTTGACGGTCTTTGATCATGCGCTTCAGCATGAAGCGCGGCACGAAGAAACCGAAAGCAGGGACGCAGACCAGCAGAGGAACGCTATCGAAGCCGGAGAAAAGGATGACGCCGGCAAGGCCGACGAATGCCAGCATAATACGGGCGCCGAAATAAAAGCTGACGTGGCGGGATTCGCGAAGCCCGGCCTGGATGAGCCAGGCGCGAGTGCGGGAGACGTCGGTGGGGGAAAGCGGAATCGCTTTGCTGAGGGGATCGAGAGCCTGCTCGATACGCTCCCGGACTCTCACGGCGGGCTTTTCCTCGGCCACGGTGGCGTGTCCGCCGAGGGCGCGGAGCCGGGCTCCCAGCACGGAGCTGGGGGTGACGGCGGCCGCGCCGAAGGCGAAGACCACCAGAACGATGGTGACGAAGACGATGATGGTGAGGATCAATGGCATGGTTTGGTTTGTGGTTGACCTCAGCGGCTAAAGCCGCAGAAAAATTTCCGACTTATCGCAGCGCTGAAGCGCTGCGCCACCCAAAAATCTGCTGTGCTCGCAACGGTGAAAAGTTGCGCCACCCAAAAATCTGCTGTGCTCGCAACAGTGAAAAGTTGCGCCAGGCAAAATCTGCTGTGCAGTCTCTCCGAAATGGGTTATGCGACATATGAACTTCATACCTGAATCTTAATGATCCTGCGGATCACGAAATAGCCGATGGTTTGCAGTGCAATGCTACCCACCAGCAGGATGTGGCCGATGGGATCGTAAAAGAGCGGATGAACGAACTCCGGGCTGAAGATATAGAGAATTGTTAATACAGTTGGGGGCATACCCATGAGGAGAGCCATGGTGAGGCGGCCCTGGGCGGTGTGAACGCGTACCTGGCGCTGAATCTTGAAACGCTCGCGGATAACGTAGGACAAGTTGTCGAGAATTTCGGCGAGATTGCCTCCGGTTTCGCGCTGCAGCATGACGGCGGTGACGAAGAATTTTACGTCGACCAGAGGGATGCGTTCGGTGAGATTCATGAGGGCATCGCGGACGGGCATGCCGAACTTTTGTTCTTCGTAGAGTTTGCGGAATTCGGAAGCCAGGGGTTCAGTAGTTTCGTTGGAGATCATTTCCAGAGCGGTGGTGAAGGCGTGTCCGGCGCGGACGGCGCGGGCGAGGGTGTCGATGGCATCGGGGAAAAGCTCTTCGAATTTTTCGAAGCGTTTCTGGCGGCGATAGGAGACAACCGAGTAGGGAAGAAATCCGCCGATGACGAGCGCGGCCCATGCAATGGCGGCGTTCCGGGTATAGAGGATGGTGGCGAGTCCGGCGGCAATGCCGCAGAGCACGCAAAGCAGAAGAAAATTTCCGGCGCGGAACTTCATGCCCGCCTGCAGCAGAGCATCCTGCATGGCGGAGACACGTGCGGAACGGCGAAGCAAAGTGTCGAAGGCGGGGATCTTGCTGAGTTGTTCATCGCGGAGCAGGGCCAGTTCTTCGTCGGGTTCACGCTCCGGAGCTTTCTGGACGGTGGCGAGGCGGTCTTTGATAAGGCGGGCGCGGGCGTTGCGTTCGTCGAGCAGGGAGAAGGCAGCGAAGGCCGCCAGGGCGACGACGATGAAGACGAGAACTGCGATCAGAGCTGGCATGGTTGTTGGTTCGACAGGTCGATGCACCCGCGGAATGAAAGCGATGATAAGGATGCGAGCCAAACGCGCGAGTGTTGTGTCGC
>JBAVUV010000988.1:0-3358 GCA_049696955.1 Candidatus Sulfotelmatobacter sp.
GCCGTTACCAAGGGATTCCCGCGCGCCTCCGCCCAGTAAGCGGTTGTCACTCCAGCCAGGAAGAGCAACGCCATGGCCGCCCACACCGCCCATCCATGCCGCGGCGAGCCCGTCATTTTTCCCAGCGTGTAAGTTAACGCGGAAGGAATCGCAAAGATGCAGAACATCTCGAGAAAGTTTGTGAAGGGAGTCGGATTCTCAAACGGATGCGCGCTATTGGCGTTGAAGAAGCCGCCGCCATTCGTACCGAGCTCCTTGATAATCTCCTGCGAAGCCGTTGGCCCTTGCGCGATCACTTGCTGCGTTACCCTCTGCATCAGCGGCCTACCGTCAGGGCCATTTACCGATTTGCCATCCGAACCTAGTTGCGGCGTTTGGTACGGATCAACCAGTTGCACCGTGTCATAAGCCTTCAGATTCTGCACGACTCCCTGCGATACCAGTACCAGTGCACCCACCAGGCACAGCGGAGCCAGAATCCACAGCGTCCCGCGAACCAGGTCCACCCAGAAATTTCCAATGGTTTTTTGCTCACGCCGGGAAATGCCACGAATGAAGGCAATCACCAGCGCCATGCCGGCAGCCGCCGAAACCCAGTTGTGATAAGCCAGACCAACCATCTGTGTCAGATAACTCATGGTGGTCTCAGGCGTGTAATTCTGCCAGTTCGTGTTCGTAGTAAACGAGGCCGCAGTGTTGAAAGCCAGCGCCGGAGCAACTCCCGCCAGCTTTTGTGGATTCGCCGGCAGCCACAACTGCATCCGCTCCAGCACATAAAGCAGGATCATCGAGACGCCACTAAAGCAAATCAGCGCCAGCGCATATTCCTTCCAGTCCATCTCGTGGCTTTGGTCCACGCCGGTGAGTTTGTATAAGAGCCGTTCGACCGGTCGCAGAACCGGATCCAGCCATGTGCGCTCTCGGTTGAACACGCGAGCAATGAATGCTCCCAGTGGTTTGGTAACCAAAAACACCACCAGCAAAAAAAGACAGATTTGCATCCATCCATTTGCCGTCATCAGAATTTCTCCGGCAGCAGCATGGCGTACACGAGATACACGAGCAATCCCGCGCAAATGACTAGCATAACGATCGGTCCAGCGCTCATAGAGGTCTCAACGCACTCTCTCGCAAAATCGTACGTAAGCCATCGACACGGCAAAGAACAGCACGGTTACGAGTAGAAAAATAACGTCTTCCATCTGGGATACCCTTCCGCGGTTGCGGCACGCGACCGTTTCTAAAACTTGACCAAAATAGCCATATCAATGAACTGTTCGTCCCGGCGTAGATCGGGAAACCATACGCTGCTGCCCTGCCCGGCGCAGGATGTTTGTGCCGCGCTAAGGGTAAATGCCCCGGACGTGTTCCCGTCGTTGCAAGCGAAGAATTGAGGAGATCCGTTATTGGTATAAGGCACTCCACCCGAACCCGGCGGCGTGACCCCACCGCGGCCGGACCAATACGGCACGCTGGCATGGCGATAGTCGTATTCCCATCGGAACGTGATGTACTGCCGCGGCATGTAGTCAAACGTAACCGACGAATCCCAGGCCTTGAAGGGATCGGAGGGATTCCCGGTAAAGTAGGGTGAATTGATCGCCGCTGACTCAGCTGTTTCTCCATTGATAGGAGGAATCAGAACCAGATAGCGTCCGGGATTGTTGATCTGGCCTCCGCCCAACGTAAGTCCGTAGTGGTCCTTCTTGAACCACATGCGGTTGTAGAGCATGTAGCCGATAAAACTCTGCTTGGGATTGATCCCGGCCTTAAAATTGTCACCGCCGATCGACTTGGAATCCTTGGTGTTTCCGTGACAGCCGACGCCTTGTAGATAGACGCCGGTCGAGGTCGTCGTGCTGCGGCCAAATTCACAACCCATGTCGCCGGTGAAGGAGAATGCCATCTTGTCCAGAGTCCTTTCCGGCCTGTCGTAATACTTGATCTCGATGCTGTCGTCGGTGTGGATGCGTCCCCGGTTCGGTATGTAGAGATCGTCGTGACCGAGTCCGTAATTATTGGAGATGATGTTCACCCAGGGTCTAGGAGTCCATTTGATTTGCCCGCCTAACCCTTTCCGCGAGTTCGCTGAACCATACGATTGCCAGCCATTGATCAGCCAGGGTTCGATCTTCAAATGGGGATTGGGAAAAATCTGAACTCTCAAGCCGTTGAAAAACCAAGGTGTGTTCGAAGAAACATACGATGGCTGATACGCCCAGTTGTCGAAGTTGTAATAGCTGAACAGCCCAATGTAAGAAAGGAAAATGCCAGCATCCACATTGATTCCATCTAGCGCATTAATGTGGTAGCCGCCATACGCCTCTGCCAGGTAGCGATAAGCAGTGTCGAGGTCCCACTGCCCTTTCGCCGGACTGGGATCATTGCGCGGCGTCGTTTCGGAATACATGCCGTACTGAGTCATGAATCGAGCGCGAACGTTGTCATAATGGAAGTCGCCGCCGATGCCGAGTTGCTCCAACTGAATTTCGTTGGAGCGAAATATTTCGCTCGACCCGCTTATCGTGTTGTCTACTGGTTTATTGAAGTCGTAGGTATAGGTCACGTCAGCCCGGATTTCTGGCGTGAAGAATTTCGAATCGAAAGCTGCTTCCTTGGTGCGAGGATTGCCATTCAGCCATGTCCAGTCCCAGTCCGAGAACGGGGCAATCTTCAGCGTCTTTGTTGGCTCGGAGCTGGGAGCGCTGGCCACATCCACTTGGGCCGGCTGCTCTGTCGGAGTGGAAGATGGCACTCTTGAAACTTCCGCTGGTGGCGCGGCTGGAGCGCTGGTAGACGCGCCCGCAGCCGGTGGGGCCGGCGCCGCAGCGACGTGCTCACCACCAGTGTCAGCACCCTTGTTATGCTCAACCTCGAGTCGCAAACGCTCTACTTCTTCCCGAAGCGCTTTCAACTCGTCCCGCATTTCCTGTTGTTCTGTTCGGTCATCCGAACTAGAACCCGCGCTCCCAGCGGACACTGCGGTTTGGGTGGACTGAGCGTGCGCCGAACCTCCCAGAGATAATACAAACGTCGAGAGCAGTAAGACCTGAATCGTACTCGCCGTTTTCATGATTTTGGTTCTCCAATAATTCCACGCGATCGTCGCTGCGGCTGCGAAGGTCCCGCAAATGCGTGCGACTTGACGCGACGCTCAATACATGCCGCGCCTCTGTTCGCTGCGGATCGAGCAGCGCATCCGAGTAGCGGGACCGGGGAGCTCGCTCGCACAACAATGCAACTAACACCCAGAGCATGAATACTGTCGCGCCAAAGCCGATGATGGCAATTACCGAGGCAGCTCCCATAGCCTGACCTCCAGCGACCGGGCGATAGACTCGTGCGCAAACATTTCAGT
>JBAVUV010000989.1:0-1522 GCA_049696955.1 Candidatus Sulfotelmatobacter sp.
CCCAAACCGTCAACAACCACCCCGCCGCGTTCCTCGACGGCCCCGGCGGAACGCAAGTTCCGCAGCGTGTCATCGACGCCATCTCCAATTACCTGCGCCGCGACAATGCCAACACCGGCGGCGCCTACGCCACCAGCCGCCACACCGACTCCATGCTCGCCGCAGCCCGCGCCGCCATGGCCGACTTCCTCCACTGCGCCGCCGACGAAATCGTCTTTGGCCCCAACATGACCACGCTGACCTACGCCATCTCCCGCGCCTTTGGTCGCGAGATCAGCGGCCGCGACTTCGGTGCCGGCGACGAAATCCTGGTCACCCGTCTCGATCACGATGCCAACGTTTCCCCCTGGCTCGCGCTCGAGGAACAGGGCGCCACCATTCGCTGGGCGGAAATTCATGAAGAAGATTGCACCTTAAATCTCGATGACCTCGCCAGCAAAATAAATCCACGCACAAAGCTCGTCGCCATCGGCTACGCATCGAACGCCGTCGGCACCATCAATCCAGTCAAAGAAATCGTCCGCCTGGCCCACGCTGCCGGCGCGCTCGCCTATGTCGACGCCGTCCACTACGGCCCGCACGGCCTCATCGATGTCGCCGATCTTGATTGCGATTTCCTCGTCTGCTCCACTTACAAATTCTTCGGCCCGCACATGGGCGTGCTCTATGGCAAGCGCCAGCACCTGCAGCGCCTTCATCCCTACAAGGTCCGCCCGCTCACCGATGCCGTCCCCAACCGCTGGGAGTGGGGCACTCTCAACCACGAATGCATCGCCGGCATCACCGCCTGTGTAGACTACATCGCCGACCTCGGTCGCCGCGCGCTGACAAATGAAGGAATAGCAGCACCCCATGTGGGGACAGCCGCCCTCGGCTGTCCGTCGAGCGCAGCTCGATCTGCGGCCGCCACGGACCGCCGCGCGGCCATCGTCTCCGCATTCGAAGCCATTCACCACCACGAGCACACCCTGATGACCCGCCTGATCTCCGGCCTGAACAAGATTCCCAGCCTCAAGATCTACGGCATCACCGATCCCGCGCGCTTTGATGAACGATGTCCGACGCTAGCCGTCCGCGTGATCAATCAACGCGCAGACCAAACTCCGCTCGCCCTCGCCACCAAACTCGGCGAGCAGGGCTTCTTCACCTGGGACGGAAACTACTACGCGCTAAACCTCACCGAGCGCCTCGACGTGGAAAAATCCGGAGGCTTCCTGCGCATCGGCCTCGTGCACTACAACACAGCCGAAGAAGTGGACCGATTCCTCACCGCGCTAACCCAGCTAGTAGCTCCCTAATGCTCTGATAGAGGATGTTGTGGAAGGCAAGGTTCGGGAAGGCAGAGCGATTCGGCAGGCAGAGGTTCGGGAAGGCAGAGGGTTCGGGAAGGCGGAGGGTTCGGGAAGGCAGAGGGTTCGGGAAGGCAGAGGGTTCGGGAAGGCAGAGGGTTCGGGAAGGCAGAGGGTTCGGGAAGGCAGAGGTTCGGGAAGGTGGAGGGTTCGGGAAGGTGGAGGGTTCGGAA
>JBAVUV010000990.1:0-7057 GCA_049696955.1 Candidatus Sulfotelmatobacter sp.
GTCGCGTCCATGGTCGTTCGAAACTCGTGGAGGTAAAGTCATTGGTCGGCAGCGGTTCATGACGTTATTGCAGTGCCGCCTGTTGCTTGATCCAGGCGTCGTAGTCTTCGGGAGACTTCACTTCCAGATAGGCCTTCATGTTGTAATGCCCCAGACCGCAGAGTTGGGTGCAGACGATTTCGTACTTGCCGATTTTCGTTGCCGTGAAATGGACAGACAGATCCAGTCCGGGAACGAAATCCTGATGAACGCGTAATTCCGGAACATAGAAGGAGTGGCCCAAGTCCCTCGAATGCATCAGGAGATGAATTTCGCGGTTCACTGGAATGGCCATCTCGGCGGTCACGATGTCATCCTTTGAGTCTTGATCGTTGGTGGTGTCGAGACCGAAGAAATTGGCGTTCGAGTCGTTGACGAGATTGGGGTGAATTGGGCCGAACTTTCCATCCGGACCGGGGTAGCGGAAGTAGAATGCAAACTGTTCCGCCTGGATCTGGATGGGCAGCGCGTCTGCGGCGGGCGGAGTGAAATACACGTCGGCCCAAGCCTTGACGCCGAACACGCCCAGAGCCAAAACTTCCGTGCCTACCAGCAAGAAAGCGGCGATTACCAGGCCGGCTGCGCCGCCGGGGAATCGCTTAATTTTGTCGCCCGGCTTCGGGCTGGAGAACTTCCAGATGAAGAATGCCAGGAGTATCTGGGAAGACAGGAAGGCAACGCCGGTTTCCAGCATGGTGTCGGCAAACTGCTCGTCGATGAGGTGACCATGGACCGAGATGTCCGGAGGCATGGGCCACATATGCATCACGATGGGAACTGCCGAAGCGATTGCGATCACTACGATGGTTACCGCGAGAAGTTTCCCCATCTCCCCCGCCTTTGGCCAGCATTCGGCCTTAGTGTCAAATCGCCGCAGGGAATGCTGCGGCGATTCGTTTAATTATGCAATGGCTGCCAAATCGGTTGCCTACCCTTACTTTATTTACCTTTGAAGGTGAAATCCGCAGATCCGGCTCCGCCAGCGGCAACCGTCACCTTGGCTGTCTGTGTGCCTAACTCTTCCTGCCATGCAGTGACCGTGTAACTTCCGGGCGGTACGTTGTTGATGGTGTAGGCGCCGCTGGCGTCAGTAGTGGCGTAGGGGCCTTTCACGACGGTGAAGTAGCCGTGCATCCAGGGATGAATATTGCACTGCACAGGAATCATCTCAGGAGCCTTCCAGCTTTTTATAATCGGGGCGGCACCGGGCGGCTGGGATTGATTCCAGGGGATGTTGCCCGTCATGGGATTGGGATTGGGGTGAATGTTATGAGTGGTCTGGTCGCTGGTAGTAACTTTGAATTTCTGATTGATGTCCATCGCCAGCACGTGCGGCGTATACATGCAGTTTTTCTGATCGAACACCGGTACCTCGCTGGGCGCCTCGGCCAGCGCGCCGCCAGTCAAACCTTCGGAGATGTAGAGGACCACGTGTTCCAATCCGCCGCCCGAACCGACGACCACGTTTTCCATATGGGCGGGATCACTCGCGTGTTGTTTCGCGCACCAGGGATCTTTCGACATGTCAATGCCCCTCATGTGCGGAGCGGTGCCAGTGAGCTTGACGGTGCCAGAAATCTTGCCCTCTCCAGCGGCGTTGACGTTGGGATTGAGAAGAAGTGCGCCACAACATAGCAAAACTACCGCCGATAGTACTGCAGCAAACCTGTATCTATTTCTCATTGATCGGTCTTTCATTTGCTCTTTCTCCTTGAGCGCTCTACAAGGCTCAGACGCTTACTTGCGGTCCCTGGTTGCAGCTTTATTGTTGGCCGGCCGGGGCATTTGGATCTACTGGCTTCAGATTCAGCTGCTTAGCCAACTCTCGTTCTTTGCTCTTCTGCGGCATGAAGGTCCGGAGATAAAAGACCAAATCCCAAGCCTCATCCGGTTTGATGTTATCGGCGAAAGAAGGCATTGGAGTGCCGTCCAGGCCAGTCATGAAGATCCTATAGATATCCCGGTCGGTGTCACCGCACTTGGGCCGGGCTCCGGACGTAAAGTTGAAAGCCTCGATAGGCTTACCGAGGTCATCGGTCAGAGTCGCGGCTGACGGTCCATTCGCCATACCTTGCACGCCGTGGCACTTCCAGCAAGACACCCGGGCAAATACTTCACGGCCGGCCTTAATGCGCTCCGGGGTTACTTCCGGCTCGGGAGGGATAACGATGGGCGTGCCAGGCTTCTCGGTCTGCCAGCGCGGAGAGAAGTGCTTGATCCAGGCTACCAGATCGGCACGCTCCACCTTGGTCAGATTGCTCCACTGCGGCATACTGGAGCGGTCGAGGCCGCGAGCGAGCGTATCGAAAAGATCCTCGTCGGTGGGCAGCGTGCCGGTGGGGGTGGAGCGGCACTTGAATACGCCCAACTGAAAATCTCGGGGCTTGGGCCACATCGGGGGATCAAGCCATTGCGCGACCTCACCGTTTCCATCGCCCAACTCGCCGTGGCATCCAACGCAGAACCTCCGATATTCCGGGGCGGCCGCTTTGGCGTTACCGGTGATGTTGCCGATGTGACTGGTCGAGGTAGGCAGATTCAGCCATTGCTGAAGCTGCTCGGTCGAGACCTGTGCCCATGAAGCCAGTGGGAGCGCAAAAAAGGCAGCCACCCCCAACCAAAGCATCGAGTTTCGCAATCTTGTCCGCATGTCGTTCCCTCGTACTCGAGATGGAGCTTAGAAATCGAAGTCAAATCCGGTCAAGAATTCGCTGGTGTTCACGTTGGCGGTGTTCAAGCCAAGGCTTGGACCGACACCATCCTGATGCAACCAGTTATATTCGTTGTGCCAGGCAAAACCAGCCCGACTAGTCATGAATGGGTTGTAGCGGAAGGCGAGTGTGTAGGTTGAAATGTTGCCGAGACTTTGAGGCGTTCCTGGAGTCGATTGCTGCGACATGCGAATCGTCTCGTAGCGGCCAATGAAGATAAGCTGCGGACTATAGATGTAATGAGGTTCAAACAAGACGCCGTTCCAAACGGGCGACCGTGCTCCGGCGGGAAGAGTGGTTCCGGTTGTGTTGTTGCCGGTGGCGATACCGTCGATAAGGTCGCCATAACCTTGGCCAAACCAAGCGCTGTCTTCGCCGTGTTGAGTCACAACCGTGACGTCAGCATGTTGGCCAAAGTAGAACAAGCCGACGAAACCCTCGCGGCTGAATGACTTGTTACCGATTCCGGATCCCGGTATGGGCAACGTGCCGTTTGGTCCCGTCTGAGTAACCCATGTGGTTGGTGCTTCGCCCACCATGGCGTAGCCGCCTATGCGCTGCACTCCAGCCCGGCCTGCGTCAAACGCCTGGCTGGCGGTGAAGAACCCGGTATAAGCGTTCCCGTAGGGAAGTTGGGTGGTACCGTCATTGGAACTCAAGAGGGCTGCCGAGTAGCGCGACCGGTCGTTATAGTTGTGGCCCATCACTTCGACGCCGAGCTGATTGTCTCCCATCTGCCCAAAGATGTTGCCGTCGCCCTGCGGAATGAAATGGTACAGCTGATAGATGCCGCCATTCCCTGTCAGGGTGAGGATGCGTTTTTCCGAGAGCAGGTTATCGAGCTCGAATTTGCCCAACTTCACGTTAAGCCAAGGACTTCCCCAAAGATTATCCAAGCGCGCCATGACGGTTTCGAAGTGAAATGCACCCGTCGGATCGGAGGATGGCAACAAGAAGAACGAGAAGTTCTTGAAGAGCGTACCGCCGGTGTGAAGATCGAGACCGCTAAGGTCGAAGCCGGAGGTGGTGATGCGCTGGACTGCCGACCCAGTGGGGGTGGTGCTACCAGCCGAGTAGGTATCGACCAGCACTTTGCCGGTGCTCACACGGTGCCAAAAGCTGGTCATGCGGAAGGTGACGGGCCAATAGCCGGGACTTTGCCAGATTGGGGAATCCCGGTCGTTCATGAGCTGGTAGCCGTTGTCTTTGAACTTCTGGCCAAAGTAATTCAGCATCGGCCACGACTCGTGACAGGCGGAGCAGCGCAAGCCGTATTTACGGGCGAAAGCGGGAAGCGCATTCGCACGCTGACTGCCGGCCATTACAAGAAATAGGAGGATCAGGCAAACTGCAGAAAGGGAGGGAGCAAACCTAGCGAAACCGCGAATCCGTAAACGGCTCATAACGTACATGACCGGACTCCTCAGTATTTCCGAATCAGGATCTAATTTTGTTGAACCGCACTTCCTCAGAAAGCGAATAAGTTGTGGACAGCATCCAGTGAATTAGGCGGAAATGTCGAATTTACAGCATGTTCCGCCGAAGTCAAACGAGAATTTAGACTCCATTCCCGTATCGGGCTTGAATACTACTACGGTAGTAAGAAATAATTCAAGTGCTTTGAATCACTTTTTTTTCATGAATTGTTTATGACTTGGTTTCCTACTATTCAACTCGTACTACTCTTGCGTTGGAACCTACTATCCAAATCGCAGGACGGGTGTATAATCGTGCCGTTTTTGAATCGAGAAAGAAGATTTTAAAATCCGCTCGATTCGGGATTGGCGGCGCGCAAGTTCGAACGCACTTCATGCGGGGAGTGCAAGGCGCGCAATAAGATCGTATTTTTTCTGGCGACGACAGGCTTGGGGCGGTGGAACTATGAGAGCGGTTTCAACTCTTGAGGTGTGGCCCCAGCTGGGGCCGTTCGAGCAGCGATTGATGCGGAAGCTTTGGAGACATGGAAGCGCCACGGTTCGCGAACTGCTTGCGGACGGCGAGTTCCATCAGGCCTACACAACGGTGATGACGACGGTGGATCGTCTGTATAAGAAGGGCCTGCTCGACCGGGTTGCCGAAGGCAAGGCATTCCGCTACACTCCGTGCCACGCCTTCGAAGAACTACAGCGGGTCACGGCGCTGGACAGCATCCGGCAATTGTTGGCCTCGGGCAACACTTCCGCGCTCGCGCTTTCGTATCTGGTGGAAGCGCTCAGCGACCATGACGCGCAACTGCTGGACGATCTGCAAAACCTGGTCGAGAACAAACGCCGCGAACTGGGGGACAAGGAAAAAAATCGGGAACCACTCTAATGTTTGCCCTGCGTGAAATTGCGGTTTCGCTTAGTTGTTTCGTTGTGCTCTATTGTCTATTGTCGGCGCTGGTGGCTGTTGCATGGCGCCCCGTGCAACCTTTGCAGGTAGCGCAACAGAGCGTGGCTACGATACTTTTCGGGTTGCGGGTTGTGCCGCTTGTAGTTTCCGTGATCGTTACATTCGCCTTGGTCGTACCGTCGTTTCAGTTGCTGGAACCGCGAGCGATCGGTGACGGCATGGGCGCGATTCCGCTCGCACTGAGTGTTTGCGCTCTGCTGTGGATTGCCCTTGGCTGTTCCCGCGCAATCGCAATCCAAACCAGGACTACCCGAGTGGCGACTCGCTGGCTGGAAGGCGCACTCCCTTTCAACGCCAACGCAGAGTGCACCGCTACTTTTCAGTCCCGCCGCGAGACTCCGCCGCTCACTCTTGTGGGAGTCTGCCATCCGAGAGTATTGGTTTCAGAATCGACGCTTGCCCTGTTAAGTCATAACGAACTTCGCATCGCGCTCAAACACGAGCTTGAGCATATTAAATCTCACGACAACCTGAAGAAGCTTATCTTCCGTTGTTGTCCCTTCCCTGGCATGGTCAAGCTTGAAAGCGCCTGGGCGGAATCCGCCGAACTCGCCGCCGATGATGCTGCCATCTCGAATCAAGGTGAAGCCATCGACCTGGCGGCGGCATTGGTAAAACTTTCCCGGTTGGTTCCTGTCGAAGTTCTTCCGGTCTACGCTATGGGCTTTGCGGCCGGCTCTCTCAGCCAGCGTGTCGCGCGTCTTCTTGCCTGGGATGAAGCGAGCAAAGCGCGGCGCGTGCGAATTCGTACATGGTTTGTAATTCCACCTGTGGTTGCTGTTTCGTTACTGGTGAGCATCGCGTATGGTCCGGTGCTGGCGCTCACTCATCAGGTCACCGAGTGGCTTGTTCGGTAACTCTTCCGCCTGGTCGAAGCCAGGATCGGTACGGGATGGCGGATCGGCTCCGGCGGAGCCGAATGATAGTGTGAAGATGGGCATGAAGTATAAGACTGCGCGTGCAGGCGGCTGGCAACGCGACCGGCCAATGTTGATGCGGCTCAACTCTTCGCTTTTATCGATTCCGCTGCTTCTTTTGCTGCTTGTGTCAGTGGTTCCAACCGCGCTCGCGCGCCGCGGCAAAGACAAGATTTCCTATGGCGAAGGCTTGATCGTGAACGTTCCCCTGCCGGAAAGCGAAGTAGAGCAAGTAGTGGAAGATGTGGCGCAAAATGGGGTGATCCGGGGAACCAGAGAGTACAACAAAGACCAATTTGTGTCAGGGGCAAAAGCGGCCAACTCGTCGTCGGTATTTCCTGTATGGGATCAGGGCGGAAAAGTTATCTACAAAGTGCGTACGGAAGCGCTCGATCCGCGGAATTTCAAGGACTCTGGCGACGTCGGTACCCTGGTGGTGCGCTACGTGGTCATGCCGCAAGGGGAAAAGAATACGGTCTTGCGCATCGATGCGCTTTTTGAGGAAGACTTTCGGCGGGTGGTCCATCAATCCGATGGATCAGTCGAAAGCGCGGAATACAAGGACATCCGCGAACATCTCGACAGCATCCAGGTGATGAAAGCGCAGAATGTCGAGGCCCAGAGAGAACGCGAGGAACTGCTGGCGAAGAGGCAGAATCTCCCTGTGCGCGATGACGTGGCGGCTGCGCCTGTGGCTCAGACTCCCGAGCAGTCTGCTCCGCAGACGGTGGAAAGCGGTTCCGACAATCCGGCTCAAGAGGTGCCGCCGCCAGCGACATCGGAACCGTCGACGGCTGCCCAGGCCCCTGTGGGGCAGACCCTGGAACAGCAAATCAAGGATGTGCGGAAACAGGTAGAACGTCTGGTGAAGCAGCCGGGGGCGCCGCTGAAATCAGCGCCGTTCCATACCGCCGGGACGCTGCAGTTGCTGACTCCGGGAACTGAGGTTCTGATCCTGATCTCGACGCCTTACTGGTACGGAGTGGAGACCCACGA
>JBAVUV010000991.1:0-3042 GCA_049696955.1 Candidatus Sulfotelmatobacter sp.
GAGAGCCCGACTTCGCGGCCCAGGCGAGCCGCGCGGATGGCTTCATCGGCGGTATAGCAGCCAGCGGTGTTGGGTAGCAAAAAATATTTCTTGGGATCGATGTAGTCGAGCAGCGATTCTTTACTGCGGTCGAGGTTGACGCGGCGGACGGCGACGGTCACCATATCGGCTCCGCTGGCTTCGAGGGCGCGTGCCGTCTCCTGGAAGGATTTGTATTTTCCCGTGCCAACGATCAGGCGGGAACGGAAGGAGCGGTCGGCGATGAGAAGGGCATCTGTCATGATTTTTAATTGTAATCCGAGTTGGACAATTGTCGAGCTGCGCTCGGCGGACAGCCGAGGGCGGCCGTCCCCACGTGGAGTCGGTAGACTTATGGCGGAGTGATAGTTTCCGCTTGGGCGTAGAGATTGTCTATCTGGAGACGATAGCGTTCCTCGATCACCCGCCGCCGCAGCTTCATCGTAGGGGTGAGAGCGCCGTTGTCGGCAGTAAATTCGTCGGGGACGAGAAGAACACGCTTCAGTTGTTCGAATCGCGCGAGGTTCTTATTCACTTCTGCTGCGATTTCCTGGTAAAGCGCTTGAACCCTTGGGTTGGCGATAAGGTCGGGTCGTGAGGCGAAAGCTATATTGTTTTCGCGAGCCCAGGTTTCGAGCAACGCGAAGTTGGGCGAAATAATAACAGAAGCGAACTTGCGCTTGTCGCCGATGATCGCTGCGGTCCCAACGAAAGGATTCAGCTTTAGGGAATTCTCGATGGGTTGCGGGGCGATGAACTTCCCGCCCGAAGTTTTGATCAGTTCTTTCTTGCGGTCGGTGACAGAGAGATATCCATCGGCATCGATGTGCCCGATGTCTCCGGTTTTGAACCAGCCATCCTGAAACGCATTCTGCGTCTCCTCAGGACGATTCCAATATCCTGTGAAAACGGAAGGACCGCGCACCAGGATTTCGCCATCCTCGGCAATTCGGACTTCCAGGTTCGGCAATATCTTGCCAACCGTACCGATGCGATGGTTGACCGGCGTGTTGACTGCGATCACCGGAGAAGTTTCGGTCAGCCCATAGCCTTCGTGAATGCGGATGCCGATGCTGGCGTACCATTCGGCGAGTTCGCGGCCCAGGGGTGCGCCTCCTGAGATAAAAGTTTCGACATTGCCACCCATGCCGGCTCGGATTTTCGAGAACACCAATTTGTTGGCAAGCTTCCAACTGGCAGAAGTTGGATTTTCGCCGGCGAGAATTTCGGGTTTGTGCGCGCGACCCGCTGAAAGGGCCCAGTTGTAGATCGAGCGCCTGGGAAAGCCGCGGGCGGTCATCTCCGTCTTGGCATAGATTTTTTCGTAGACCCTGGGAACGGAAACGCAAAGCGTAGGACGCACTTCCAACAGAGTTTCGGGAAGATTTTCGATCAATGGACAGTACGCCAGAGTGACACCGTGATACAGAAACGCGAGATCCACATGGCGAGCGGTAACATGCGACAGCGGAAGAAACGAAATGCTGGTCAGTCCCGGATGAACGTCGAAGCCCAGCAACGAGTAGTTAATGTTGGACGCCATGTTGCCATGGGTCAGCATTGCGCCTTTAGAGATTCCCGTTGTGCCCGACGTGTAAATGATGGTGGCGAGCTCGTCGGGTTGGATCGATCGGGCTGACGCTTCGGTTTTCGGATCGAGGGTCAGGGGCCCTTGGGTCATGAATTGGTCCATGAGCACACAGTTCTCGGCCCGCTCGCCGGGGACCCTGAGACGATCCATGACCACGATTTTCTGGACCTGGGTTTGGGGGAGAATTGTCTGGACTTTGCGCAGTTGGTGTTCCGTGGAAACAAAAACCACGGTGGCGCCGGAGTCGCGCAGAGTGAAGGCTGTTTGTTCCGGGGTCAGTGTGGCATACACCGGCACCGTGACGCCGCCGAGCAGGAGAATGGCGAAGTCGGCGATGGGCCACTCGGGGCGGTTCTCGCTCAGGATCGCAATGCGATCGCCTCGGCGAGTGCCCCACTCCTGCAGTCCGTGGACGGTTCCGGCAACATTGCGGCGCAGATCCGAAGACGAAATCGGCAGCCACTTTCCGTCCTGGCGGTGCAGCATGGCGCGGTCGAGATTGCGTTCGACAGCGGTGAAGAAAACATCGTTCAGCGTGGCGAGGCTCATAGCGACGAGGACTGCTCTGAAAGTGAATTTACTGGTTTAGGGTTCGATTCGGCAATGCGAAAGGTCCGAGGCCGGTACTGGTTAGCTTCCTGGTAGGGTTCAAGCGTCAATTTACAATGTCTTTCCAGTATTCAGTTACCATTCGTCCAGGAGGAATGTTGATGCAGAGAAAACGAAAGAGCATATGGCTGACGTCAGTGGTTGCGGGCGTCTTGGCTGTCACGACGGCGGCTCCCGTTGTGGGGCAGACGAAGCAACCGGAAGCTGGGTCGGCGACCATGCCCAAGGTGGGGGACATGGCGCCGGATTTTAAGCTGAATTACTTTGACGGCAATGACCTCAAGGCAGTTTCCCTGAGCCAGTACCGCGGCAAGAAGAACGTAGTGGTGGCATTCTTTATCTTCGCGTTTACCGGCGGTTGAACCGCGCAAATGAAAGCTCTCCAGCAGGATCAAAAGAGGCTGGAAGCTACCGACACTCAGGTTCTGGGTGTGAGCATGGATAGTGCCTTTGCCGATAAAGCATTTGCCGACCAAATTGGAGTTACGTTTCCTCTGCTGAGCGATTGGGGCGGGGATGTGACGCGGCAATATGGTATCTACGTGGATAAATACAAAGCCGCACGACGGGTGAATCTCTTGATTGGGAAAGATGGGAAGATTCTCGAAGAGCAAGTAGATAAGGATGCCATCGATCCGACGAAGATCGTGGACACCTGCGAGAGGCCGAAGCTGAAAAACTGAGTTATTTAAGCAATCGGGAGTTCGAATGAGAAAACTGAGCCGCGGCCGAGTTGGCTGGTAACGCTGACGGAGCCGTTGTGGGCTTCGACAATAGCTTTGGCGATGGCTAGGCCCATGCCCGTGCCTTGCACGGAATAACGC
>JBAVUV010000992.1:0-1636 GCA_049696955.1 Candidatus Sulfotelmatobacter sp.
CCAGCCTCGCGCGGCAGAGGAAAAAGATTCAGCAAAGAAACTCCCAACACCCATCGCATCCGGTCATAAACTTTCCCGAACCAACTTCTGTCCGGAGCAGGAGAGCGAAGCGCCTCCAGAGCTTCGCCGCCGGTTGCCGTCGCAATCCGGTTGCGCAGTCGCGCGGGTAATGCCGCTTGCACAAATCCCACATCGATATCACCAACGTGATTGCAAACCACCAGCAGCGGTCCATTCCAGCCCCGCAAATTTTCCCGACCTTCAATCCGCGGCCAGCCCAGCAGCATGACCGCCGGCATCATCAATAGGTATTGCGCCCCCCAGCGCACCCACGTCACCGGCCATCGCAATACCCAGCCCGGATAGTGATACTCAACATGCTGTTTCACCTCCCCACGCAACATCCGCTCTACGTCGCCCACCGTGCGCGCCGCACTGAAACTCGTCTCGCTCAGATCCACCTGATACCGATCCTCCAGCGCGCTGATCAGCTCCACGCGATCCAGCGAACTCAATCCCAAATCAGAAGAAAGATCCGAGTCGAGCTCCGCAGCAGTACTCACTCCAGCGGGCCTTCTCCCGGTAATGCGCCCGATCATCTCTGCGATGGGATTCTCATTCGCAACCTCTCTCTCCGCGCGTTGTTGAATTTGCTTCGCCGCAAATTCCGCAATCACATTCCGCCGCGGTTTCTGCGTGCTCGTTCGCGGAAAATCCTCTTGCGGCCATTGCACCCACATCCGCATGCGTTGAAATTCGGCGAGCAATTGGTTCGCGTGTTCGACAACTTCCTCCACTTTCGCATCGCCTCGCAGAATCACCACCGCACACGGCTCCGCATTCCCGCCACGTTCAATCCCCACAACCACGCAATCTTTCACCTCCAGCTGCCGCCGCAATGCCGCTTCCAAATCCTCCGGATAAATATTCAGCCCCGCCGGAGTAACAATCACTTCCTTCTTGCGCCCTTTGAAATGAAGATTCCCCGCCTCATCCAGCGCGCCCACATCTCCCGTGTGATACCACCCCTGATCGTCCGCGACGCCATGCGCACCCTCGGCCCCCCAGTATCGCGACGCCACTCCACCGCCACGAATCAATATCTCTCCATCGTCCGTCAGTTTCACATCGCGCCCCGGCAACACCTTTCCAATCGACCCTTTCCCCAACTTGAACGGATGGTTCACGCTGATCAACGAGGTCGTCTCCGTCAGTCCATAACCCTGAATCGCCGCATACCCCAGCCGATCCCAAAACTGTTCAGTTTCCGCATCAAGCGCCGCGCCGCCGCAAATAAACGCCCAGAACTTCCACCCGAACTGCCGCCGGACCCCGCGAAAAATCCACCACCGCCGCAAGAAATGTTTCCCTTCCGACGTGCGAAAACGCTGCCGAAAATCCTCGAGCCTTTTACCGCCCGCCGCGCCACCCTCCAGATCACGCTCAATCTTCTGCTTCAACGACAGCAGAACTCTCGGCACCGTCACCAGCACCGACACTCGTTCCCGCCGGATGGTGCTCATAATCTCCGAAGGCTTCAACTCCTCCTGAAAAATCACGGTCCCGCCCAGCAGCGGCGGCAAAAACATTCCCAGGAATTGCCCAAACACGTGACTCAGCGGCAACAAATTCAAAA
>JBAVUV010000993.1:0-2299 GCA_049696955.1 Candidatus Sulfotelmatobacter sp.
GTCCGAAACGGCTTGAGCTAATTGACCTGCTATGCCAGGCGGATCGCACCGTAGAAGCTCTGGCTGCCGAAACCCGAATGTCCGTCGCTAACACCTCCCAGCACCTGCAGGTGCTGCAGGCGGCGCATTTGGTTGAGGCAAACAGGAACGGGAAGTTCGTCGTATATCGGCTGGCAGGTGCGCAGGTAGGCGATTTTTTTCGGTCATTTCGCCTCTTGGCCGAGGACCGACTAGCTGAGCTCGAACGGATTCGCCGGGAGTTCTTTGACCAGGGAGAGCCTTTGGACGCCATTGACCGCGAGACGCTTTTACAAAGAGTGCAGCGGGGCAAGGCCATTGTCATTGATGTTCGTCCCATGACCGAGTACATCACCGCGCATCTGCCTCGCGCATTGGCAATTCCATTGGGGGAACTCGAAGAACGTCTGGTGAAATTGCCGCGTAATAAAGAGATTGTTGCTTATTGCCGCGGTCCTTACTGCGTATTGGCTAAGGAGGCCGTGGAGTTGCTGCGTGCGCGCGGATTCCACGCTACTCGGCTGGAAGACAGTGTTCAGGACTGGCACGCGCGTGGACTTCCGCTGGCAAGTGGTCTCGAAGCCAGCCCAAAGAAGATTCAAAGGAGAGTCTGATGATTCTGCGCCAACTGCTTCACCACGAACCAGTCGCTGCTTCATACGTTTTCGGTTGAGGCGGCAAAGGCCTGGCCGCCGTGTGCGACCCAATAGATAATCCCGAGCCTTACCTGCGGATTGCCGAAGAATGCGGAATGAAGATCCGCTACGTCGTCGATACGCATGTCCACGCCGACCATATTTCAGGGGGGCGCAAGCTGGCCCAAATGGCGGGTGCAAAGTACGTTCTTCATGCGAATTCCGGAGCCCAGTATGAGTTCTTCCCGGTGAACGACGGTGACAACTTGGATCTGGGTAACGTACAGATCGGCATCTTGCACACTCCGGGTCACACCCCTGAGCACATTTCGCTCTTGGTTGCGGACAAAACGCGGGGCCCCGAACCCTGGTTCCTGCTGAGCGGGCATACGCTGATGGTTGGGGACCTCGGGCGCACGGAATTGGTCTCAAGCGCTGAAGAGGGAGCACGTGAGCTGTTTGAAACGCTCCAGAAATTGAAATCACTCCCCGACTACTTAGAGGTTTTGCCGGGAGCTTTCTCAGGTTCGGTTTGCGGGCGGTCTTTGAGCGGCAAACCCATGTCTACGATTGGCTTTGAGCGCAGGTTTAACAAAGCGTTCCAAATCGCGGATCGGGCTGAGTTCGTGCGGTACATGTTGAATAGCGTCCCGGCACCGCCGCCCGATGCTGCCAGGATCAGGGCTAGGAACCTAGGAAAGAGTGAATAGAACGTGTTATCGCGCGCTCAGCCATCGACCGAGATCAGGTTAGGTCTACGGGAGAACATCGGTCAGTTTTCACTTCTCGTCTTGATTAACATGTTTGTGGGAATGATGGTTGGCTTGGAGAGGACCGTTGTCCCGTTGATTGGCGAAAAAGAGTTTGGTCTCATCTCCAAGACCGCCATCGTCTCCTTCATCGTCAGCTTCGGTGTCACCAAAGCCATCTGTAACCTGTTCGCCGCGCGGGTCTCGGAAACCGCCGGCCGCAGGAAAGTACTGGTGATTGGCTGGCTCATTGGCCTCCCTGTTCCGTTCATCATCATCTTCGCCAACCGCTGGGTTTGGTTCGATTTCGCTAATGTGTTGCTCGGCGTCAACCAGGCTTTGTGCTGGTCCATGACAGTGATCATGAAGGTGGACTTGGTTGGCCCGAGGAGGCGCGGCCTGGCGCTCGGACTCAACGAGTTCGCCGGCTACGTTGCTGTCGGGTTTACTGCTTGGATCACGGGGTACATTGCATCCGTGTACGGATTACGCCCGCAGCCCTTTTATCTCGGGATCGGAGTGGCTTTTGCAGGGTTGTTGCTGTCTTGGTTCTTTGCGAAGGAAACGCTCCAGTACGCGAGGCTGGAAGCCAAGCTGCACCAGAGAGCGACCCTGGCGGTCTTGGCGTCTGGTCACGACCCGGCCAGCCCCAGACACGGGTCCTTGCGTGAAATCTTCGCGCGAGCTTCGTGGAAAGACCGGAACTTGTTCTCGTGCAGTCAGGCGGGACTGGTCAACAACCTCAATGACGGTATGTCGTGGGGTATTTATCCCCTGTTCTTCTCCAGTCTCGGCCTGGGGGTGGCGGCGATCGGGACCATCAAGGCGGTATATCCGGCAGCGTGGGGTGCCTTGCAGGTGCTTACCGGCCCGCTGAGCGACCGCTGGGGACGGAAG
>JBAVUV010000994.1:0-3473 GCA_049696955.1 Candidatus Sulfotelmatobacter sp.
GAAACTGGCTTTTACGGGAGACAAGATCCTGAGCTATCAGGATGGGCAGCAATCCTATACGGCACACTACAACTATTCGGGTCTCGAGCCGGTTCGGCAGTTGACGGCTCTGTTCCAGGGCATGGAAGCGACCCTGGACTACGGAAGGCGGTTGGCTTATTACCACCGCTATCAGAAGCTGGCGCTCGATGACGAGCTAAAGCGCATGGAAGCGCAGGCGAGGAATAACGAGCTGAGCGAAATCCAAAGCGTCGAACCGGTGCTGCAGTCGATTGTTGAAGACAATTCGGTAATAAATATGGTGCGGGCACGAGCCAGGGCCTTAATCCAAATGGAGAGCAATGCGGCTGAACGTTGACCAGAAAGCGCTTGCATGAAGGGAGTAGAATTGGCGTTAGTGCCCGGAGCAGTAAAAACTGACAACTACTTGACAACTGCTTTGAGGGCAAGTGGTAGGAAAAGATAGAAAAAGAGAAGACTTTTCGGCAGCGAACTTGAGGGGATGCGAAACGAGCCACAGGTTGGATGAGGAGGTTCTATGTTCAAGCTCCGATTTTACTCGATGGTATTGACGGCCCTGGTCTGCGCGCTTTCCGCACTGCCGGCCGCAGCCAATTCGCAAGCCCGCATTGTTCGCCTGAGCGACGTGCATGGCGGGGTGCAGATCGATAAGAACGCGGGATTGGGCTTTGAGAACGCATTTCTCAACCTTCCGATCACCCAGGGAACGCAACTCCGCACGCGCGCCAATGGGCACGCGGAAATCGAATTCGAGGATGGCAGCACGCTGCGAGTTGCTCCGAACACTACAATCCTGTTCAGCACGCTGGGCCTGAGCGATGCCGGGCAGCGCTTCTCCGCGGTGAACTTGTTGGAAGGCAGAACGTATGTGAACTGGCTGGGGAAGAGTGGAGATAAATTCACGCTGCGCTTCTCGCAAGAGAAAGTGGATTTGAGCCAGGCCGCCCACTTCCGCGTGATGGCTTCACCCAACTCCGCGGAGGTTGCCAGTTTCAAGAATGATGTCGAAGTAATCGGTCCGTCGGGCACAGTGAAGGTGGACAAGAAGAAAATCGTGACGTTCGATGTGAATAACGATGATCACTCCGCGGCGGCAAAGAGCTTTAAGGAAGATTCTTACGACAACTGGGACAAGCAAGCCGTTGAGTATCACGACCAGTACGCCAAGAATAATCCGACGCCGTATGGTTACGGGTTTAGCGATCTCAACTATTACGGAAGCTATTCAAACTTTCCCGGCTACGGCATGTTGTGGCAGCCCTACTTCACGGGCGTAGGCTGGAACCCGTTTATGGACGGCGCATGGTCTTTTTATCCCGGCATGGGTTACATGTGGGCTTCGGCGTATCCGTGGGGCTGGATGCCTTACTACTATGGCAACTGGCTGTATTCCCCGGGCCTGGGCTGGGGCTGGCAACCGGGCGCATTCAACGGATGGCGGGGCGGAGTTCACTATACGGGAGCGGCGGTCGCAGGTTTTCAACCTCCGGTCGAGCCCAAAGGAATGGTGGGGACGGTTGTAGTAGGACGGGGTGGGCCGGCTCCGACGAACACCTTGGCGAGCAGCCTCGTAGTCAATCGCGGTTCTGCGGGGATAGGGATTCCGCGAGGATCGGTAGACGGCCTGCATCAACTGAACACGCAGGTGGCGAAGAAAGGTTTCGTGGAAATGCGTCCAGCCCCGCAGTTTGCCGCGAGTTCTTTCCGCTCGGAAGGATTCGTCGCCGGCGAGCCGCATGGAGCCATGAATCCTGGTACGGGGCACGCCGGTTCTACGTCCGCGGGACACACCTCCGCAGCCGGTTCAGGTGTACATCGGTAGGCGACTGCTCAGTGTTTTTTAGTAAAGGCGGCCATTTGGCCGCCTTTTTTATGGTTTCCCGAGTGGTTTAAGTTTTTCAAATACAGCATCCACTCGATACGACCGTTTTCCAGTGCTCGCTAATCTTGATTTGCGAGATGATTTTCGCAGGAGAATCCGATGCCATGGCAAGGTAAAGATATCGTGGCTGTACGGCGGGAGATGATGGACCTGCTTCGTCAGCAAATGGAATGTCTGGATACCCCCGACGGCCTGACGGATACCCAGTTGATCGAGTGCTACAACCGGCAAGGCCGAGTGCAGGAGTTGCGCGAGAAGCTGCAAAGCTCTTTTGGGCGAACAAGAGGCCCACTCAGCGCCTCATGAGGTTTCCGCAATTCCAATGGCCGCATAAGCCGGGCGAGTTCGTAAATCGAACGGGAGACCGGGCGAAGATCACGCCTGAGAGCCCCTACCGGACTACGATACCTGCGTAACCCACCACTGCATCGCGGTCCCCAGAAATATCGCCGGACGTCGCATACTTCACTAGTTCGGCGGAAGTTGCGCCGAGCCTTCTAACAGCCGTCAGCATTGTTACCGCTGGACCGAAACCACACATGCTGATGTGCTGCTGCGTGACCACATCATAGAGTCCGCGAGCATCGAGGCGGAGGATTGGTTCGATTGCGCTCTGATCCTTAACCCGAGTGACGGCGTCAGACTCGTAGTGATTCATATCGCTGGACGCAACGATGAGGACCGGCTTGCGGTGCGCCACAACGGTTTCCGCCAACGCGATGCCGAGTATCTCAAGCGCTTCGAACTGTCCGGTTCCCAGCGCAATCGGAACGAATCTCAGCCGCGGTTGGCGCATTTGTAGAAACGGCAACTCGACTTCGATGGCGTGCTCGGACCGGTGTGCGGCCGAATCCTCGTGAAGAAGTGGGCAGCGCTGCTTGAGACTGGTCGCGAAATCGCTGTCGACCGGCACAGGGCCGAGCGGAGTCTCCCAGGCTCCATCGCTCACGATGGCGAGAGGGCTTCCCACACCGGTGTGGTTCGGGCACATCACGACGCAAAGTTCCGGAACTACCAATCCCGCAAACACGGCGCCAGCCACATGACCGGAATACATGTAGCCCGCGTGAGGAGCGATGCAGCCCAGCGCACCCGTGGCTTTGCGTAACGGATCCTGACTTAGATAAGCGTCGACTTCCAGGCGAAGAGCTTGGGGATCGCTGGGATAAAACCGGCCAGCGACAGCGGGATGGCGAACGAGAGCCGTAGCCATGAGGATTCTCCGCAAAGAGGGGTACGGCGAAATAGCGCTGCAATTATGCTACGAGTCGTCATGGCTTCGGCGCAAGGCGCGAAATAGCGCCGCACTCTCTTCCAGCGTTAGTGTCTCGGCTCGGGCGGCAGGTTTCACCCGCGCTTGTGCCAGGGCGGCGCGCAGCTCCGGCTCCGCGTAGCTCGACTTCAAATTATTCCACAGTGTCTTGCGCTTCTGGCCAAATGAGAGTTTGAGGAAGTCGATGAAGCCCTGCTTGAAACCATTCGTATCCAAGCCGAGCTCCTGGTGTCGCGCTGCCATGGTGAGGCGCAACACCGTGGAATGTACTTTCGGTGGCGGCGCAAACGCTCCCGG
>JBAVUV010000995.1:0-6439 GCA_049696955.1 Candidatus Sulfotelmatobacter sp.
AGCAAGGGCGACAGCTTTTCGGAAAAGGTTTATTTCCCGGTGACCGCGTATATGGCGACAGGTTACCGCAAGGCGCTTTATAGACTCGCCAGCGATGACCAGGGCCGGTACATACTGGAAACTTGGCTTGGGGGCACGACCGATGCGGTAACTCTCTGCAGTGACGACTGGGGCGACTACATGCGGGCGGAGCCGGACCTGCAAGACCAGATCAATGCGAAGTTGAAGAATGACGCCGATGATTACTGGGAAAGTGGCCAGCAGTTAAAGCGAGATTATTATTCCCATTTTCACGGGGACATTGGACACCACGGCTTAAGCGGCGGGCCAAATGGTGGATATTTAACCGGATACCAACTCTTGCACGGTTCGAAGCACTGTTATACGCGTATGACGGTGACGGGCGTTCGCGAAGTCAAGCTCTCAGAAGGCAATGAGACAATGCCCAAGCTTAAGGACGTGGAAATTATAGGAAGGGTTACTGCCGGCGGAAGTCCGTACAGAGTTACCTTTGACAATTTGCGCTTCATTTGGAACGACATTATTAATCCCAACTCGAATTATGGCGGCGACAATGTTCTTGCGAGATACGGCGCCTTCGAAAACCACTACACCGGGCACATTCCTCCCAGGGATTATGTAGTGCATATCACGTGGGAAGCCGCGGCGCCTGTCATTTTCGAATTTCACAGCGGCTACAGCCGATTGAAAGAATTTAAGCCATAGCGGCGAGGGGATAGGTTTAATTCACCTTGGTTCCGTTGGCGCGCCCCGCCGCTCCCGCGTAGTCTCTATGGCGGAAACCGCCCCGAGTAATGGAACGGCCGGCGCGTTTTCAGATTCAGCCACCCCGTTCCTGGAATCGTTATCGATGCCCCAGCACCCATCGTAAAGCCTGTCGGGATATCCAACGGCTGCGGAACCGTCATCACGCCGCCTTTGGGCGTCATGGTCAGATAATTCTTCGATATCGGGCCGATGCCCGCCGTGGTGAAACGGGCAGGTCCATCAAAATCAAAAATATGAATAGCGTCGCTGGTCGAGAAGGTCAGCCAGTCGCCCTCTCCAGTAATTGATAACGGCATCAGGTCCGAAAGGCCGCCGGCAATCACAGCTCCTTTATATTCGAAATAGGCGTACAGGTTATTCTTCAGGTCCGCAATCTGAAATAGAGCCGAGTCCACTCCTCCCGCGATGGCAGTTAGGGACCCGCCAGAAACCCATTTGATTCCCCATTCTTTGCTCAATGGTATTGACGTTGGTTTGCGCGGAATCGGAGGAGGAGTTGTATCGGTCGTAATCACAACAAAAGCACAACGGTCCTCATCATTCTCCACGCCGACTCTGTGCTTGGCCCAACTGGCGAACATTGTCCCGGCGCTAAAGGGAGGATCGAAATCGAGTCCTGGAACCGTGAGGCCGGCTTTCAGATAGTTCTCCACAGCCTGCGCCCGCTCTTGCCCCAAATCGTAATTGTGCCGATTGTGATTGAGTTGCATCCCGGTCAAGCTGGCGGAACCGGTGGCGGAGATTTTCCATATCAGGAACCGGTTGCTCGAGTTCACCCGATCAATCGCATCATCCAACCATGTGAGATGATTCTCTTTGAGAATGACGCCGTCAATATCAAAATCCCATAATCGCGCATTCATGTGAGTTGGATCGGTGGAATGATCTGTCACGCTTCCGCTGACGCTCGTCGCTGTAACCATGTCCGCAGTCTCCTTGCCCGCAGTGCTATCTGCTGATTCAGTTCAGTTTCGTTCCCTTGCTGCCATCGTCCGCCGTATCCGGATCCTTCGGTGCGGTAGGCGAGTCGGGTGATTGCGGACTCGCATCGGGGGCGCTTCCGGCAGCGCCACCGCTATTGATGAATACCATCGGTCCGCTAATGTACACACCGCTGGGATTGATGTCGACGAAGCTTCCGCCGACCTTCAGGGTGAGATCCACGCCGGCTTCAATCACCGCGCTCATCCCTGCATTCAGGTGAATGGTGGTGTCAGTTTTCATGGCGTAAGCCATGGACGTTTCATCCTTGTTTCCCGTGACCGCCAATGAAACATTGCCGGTTATGCTCTCGCTCTGATTCCCCGTCACCGAAAGAGACTTGTTGCCGGTGACACTCTCCATTTGATTGCCGCCGACATTCAAGGAGAAGTTGCCATCAATTTTTTCGAAATGGTTTCCTTGCACATGCAGGTGCTTGTCAGTCTGGATTTGCTCCAGTTGATTGGTGGTAACAATGAGAGACCGGTTGGCTCCGATGAATTCGCGTGAATCGTTTTCCACGCGCAGATCCATATCCTTTTCGGCGTTGATGAAGATCTGTTCGTCGCCCATTTTGTCTTCGAAACGAAGCTCGTTATAGTTGGCGCTTCCCCCGCCTTTGGAACTGCGGGATTTGAACGTGCTTCGCGTCTGGTAATCGGGCAAAGTGTAAGGCGGCATCTCTTCCGCGTTGTACACGCGTCCGGTGATAAGCGGGCGGTCGGGATCGCCTTCCTCAAAGCTGACAATCACTTCCTGTCCGATGCGAGGAATCCAGATCGAGCCCCAGGTAGCTCCAGCCCAGGGTTGGGAGACTCGAATCCAGCAGGAACTGTTTTCGTTCTTCTTCCCCAGGCGGTCCCAGTAGAACTGCACGATCACACGGCCATATTTGTCCACCCAGATCTCTTCTCCGGCCTTGCCTACTACCAGTGCAGTCTGCGGGCCTTGCACAAAAGGCTTTGGAGTGACGCGAGGAGGGTGGAAAGCGACCGACGACGGAATACATCTGAAAGTATTTGAGTAACTCTCAGTAACGGTTCCGGCGGAAGTATACGTCTGACCCACTGACGCGATGTGATGGACTTCGGTGAGCACATAGGTAGTGTTTTGGTCGCCTCGGTAATGGTTTTTGAGTTGGAAGGTGTAGCCGGTGGCGAGGCCGCGGCAGTTGCTCGCGCCGGATGCCACCATATAACTTACTTCCTCTTCCTGCATACGAAGTTTGGCTACAACGTCGCCCTGATCTTTCGTGGTGTATAGGCCGGGATAGTCATACAGTTCCAGGCTCTGGCTGGCTGAGAGTTTCACAACCGTGGGCTCGTTAGCCAACAGGCTGGTAGAGGGAGTAGTGAAATTGTAGTCGGTGACTGTGTACTTGCCGGTGCGGACTTCCTGTTCAACGTGCCAGTCGGCGATTGCCTCCGGATCGTCCAGCCCGCCAACCGCAATATCGTAACTGATGGGCGAACCGGGACACGCCGCGAGGGCGCTGGACTGATCCCCCAGCACCATGGTGTGCTTGCCTTGCACCGTGTGATCGAAGTAGTAAAAAATTCCGTACTCTTCCATCAACCGGGAGACGAAGTTAAATGAAGTTTCGCGATACTGCACGCAGTAGTCGAGCTCCGAATACTCCGACTTGAGGCTGAGGCGAAAATCCTTGAAGCCGAATAAATTGAAGACCTGGCTGATGATGTCAGGCGGGGTCATGTTCTGGAAGATTCGGCAATCGGCTTGACGAGTGAGGAACCACAGCCAGGGCACAACCTCGGCGCGGTAATGGGTGAACATGCGATCGTCGGTATCGCCCTGGGTAAAACGGCTGACATAACCGTTGATATAGCGCGGAGTGCCGTCCGGCAACTGGATGCTAATCGTAACTTTTTGTCCGACGATGTCCTGGAACGAGATGGAAGAGTGTTCGAAGGCAAGCAGGTTCAGTTCATAGCTGAACAGTCGAGAGAGCCCCTCGTGCCCGGTGAGATCCTGCAGCAGGAGCACGTCCTTGCCCAGCGGAGTGTCCAGCGCGAGCAGCCTGTGCTGTTGACTGTAGGATGCGTCTGCCACGAAGCCGTTCCTTCCCTAAGTGCCGCAACCTGCCGCATTCCTCAACGACTTTCAGAACCCGCGGCGGCGCATTCGCATCGAGTTCTACTGATAAACGAAAGCCCCATCGGTGCCAACACCAACGTGAATGCGTTCCATGGACTCGCCTTCCGCCATGCGTCCCAACAACTGCCGGGAGATTTCCGGCAATAGGGTATTGGTCAGGATGTTATCCACATTGCGTGCGCCACTCTCAACTTCAGTGCAACGTTTCGCAACTTCGTCGACTAAGGCGTCGTCGTAGGTGAGCGCAATTTTGTGGTTTTCCTGAATGCGCCGCTGAATCTTGCCCAGTTTAAGATTGATGATCAACTTCATGTTCTCATCGCGAATCGGAAGATAGGGGATGATCACCAGGCGGCCGAGAAATGCTGGTTTGAAGATTTTGTTTAGTTCCGGCTTGAGCGCTTTTACCAAGCCCTCCGGACTTGGCATGGTCTCCGGATCGGCGCTCAGTTTCGCCATGGTGTCGGTGCCGGCATTGGTGGTGAGAATGATGATGGTGTTTTTGAAGTCGATTTCGCGGCCTTCGCCGTCCTCCATCATTCCTTTGTCGAAAACCTGGTAGAAAAGTTCCATTACGTCAGGATGGGCCTTTTCAACTTCGTCCAGCAGCACTACTGAGTAGGGCCGTCGCCGTACCGCTTCCGTAAGGACCCCGCCTTCGCCGTAGCCCACATATCCCGGAGGCGACCCTTTAAGGGTTGAAACCGTATGCGCTTCCTGGAATTCCGACATGTTGATCGTGATCAGATTGCGCTCGCCGCCGTAAAGAAGATCAGAGAGGGCGAGCGCGGTTTCGGTCTTCCCTACCCCGCTGGGACCGACCAGCATGAAAATGCCGATCGGCTTGTTGGGATCGTCGAGACGCGCACGCGAGGTGGAAATTCGCTGGCCGATAATTTCGAGGGCATGCATCTGTCCGATGACTCGTTGGCCGAGAAATGTGGGCAGGGAGAGGACGGTTGAGATTTCATCCTTCATCATTTTGCCGACAGGAATTCCGGTCCATGCGGAGATGACCTCGCCGATGATCTGGGCATCGACGGCAACGCGGATCATTGGAGTCTCACCTTGCAGGGACGCGAGATCAGACTCGGCCTGTGCGAGTTCGGCACGCGCGGTGCTGAGATCGACTGCTGGCGGCGCTTCCGCAACAGCAGTGGCCGTCGTAGACGAGGATGCGCTGATGCCATCACTCGCCGCTGCGTTCGGGCTCGCAATACCGTGTCCACCGGAGCCATTTCCACCTGGATCAGCGGGAAGCGCGTGCGGCGACACCGCATCCTCAAGTTGCGCGCGCAGATCGCGAATGCGAGTGACCAATGTTTTTTCTTTATCGAAGCGTGCGCGCAAATTAGTTAGATTGTTTTCGATTTCTGATTTCTTACTGGCAATTTCTTCGAGGCGCTCGCGATGGTCGGAGCCAACCGCCGCTTCACGTTCCAGTATGCGTTGCTGGACAGCCAGATCGTCGAGTTGCCGCATACTGTCTTCGATAGCCGGAGGAGTCGCGCTCTGGCCAAGAGCCAGACGCGCGCAGGCCGTATCGAGCACGCTTACCGCTTTATCGGGAAGCTGGCGTCCGGCCAGATAGCGATGCGAAAGATGAACCGCCGCATTCAGACCTTCGTCAAGAATCCGGACTTTGTGATGCTTCTCGAGCGAAGGAACGATGCCACGCAGCATCGTCATACATTGCGTCTCAATTGGTTCTTCGACTTTCACGACTTGAAAACGGCGAGCCAGCGCGGGATCTTTTTCGAAATATTTTTTGTATTCGGACCACGTGGTCGCAGCTATGGTGCGCAACTCTCCACGGGCCAATGCTGGCTTCAGCAAATTGGCGGCGTCGCCTTGACCGGCAGTTCCTCCGGCGCCGATCATGGTGTGCGCCTCGTCGATGAACAGGATGATGGGCGTGGGTGACGATTTCACTTCTTCGATCAAGCCTTTGAGGCGGTTCTCGAATTCACCTTTGATGCCGGCGCCGGCTTGCAATAAGGCCAAGTCCAAGGTTCGAATGGTTACGTTGCGAAGCGGCGGAGGCACATCCCCATCAGCCACTCGAATCGCAAACCCTTCGACCACTGCGGTCTTCCCTACTCCGGCTTCACCGGTGAGAATTGGATTGTTTTGCCGGCGTCGCATCAAGATATCGACGACTTGACGAATCTCGAGATCGCGTCCCAGCACCGGATCGATTTTCCCCGTCTTCGCTTTCTCCGTAAGGTTGATGGTGAACTGATCGAGGTTCGGAGTTTTGCCGCCGGGTCGCGGTCCAGTGGCGGCACCGGGTCCGGCGGCCGCAGCCGCGGTTGCTTGAGTTTCCTCGCTTGAGTTCGCGAGGATCACGAAAAAATCTTTGGCCAGAGCATCCGCTTGAACCTTCTGGAACTCGCGGCTCACGTCGCGCATCAGGCGAACGAGTTCACCATTTGTAACGAGAGCAAGAATGGTGAAGCCGGTGCGGACCTGGCCGGCTCCGTAGTCGATCGAGCCCAGCGTCCAGGCTTCGGTCATCATCTTGATGAGGGTCGGACTCAGCGCGGGCGTGCGC
>JBAVUV010000996.1:0-2613 GCA_049696955.1 Candidatus Sulfotelmatobacter sp.
CATTCCCGTCGAGGCGACTGTATTGTCCAGAGTTTTGCGTCTGGCCCACCAGGAGGAAGCCAGTACGTTAGAAGCCGATCGCAACTACTAAAACGTTGTGGAGGACATCTCGCAGGCTGGATAGTGACTGCCGCACCATATGGGCTAATGTTATCCGGGGCCAGGCGGAGGGTTACGCGATACGCTTCCACTGCCTTTTCATACTGCCCCTGCCCCGTGTAGTTCTACAAGTACAGGTCTAAATTCAAACGGGTCGTTCACAGTGTGATTTTACTGCCGCAAATCAACTACAATTTCTGCTTGGAGACATCCCACCGACACATCAGACGAAGATGTCCTGAATCCCTACCGCTCCCAACGCATAGAAGTCACGAGTACGTAAACCGAAGTGGTTCGGCACTTCCATAAGTATGCCGTGTCAACATAGGACGGACCGGGACAAGAGTCTATACTGCGCGATCAAGGGCTTTCATGCACACGATTGCATTCGGTTCACTCGATGAAATGTTTCATGTATGAATTCCGCTGCGCAAAGGAACACGTGATAGCTCGAATCTTTCATAAGGCCTTCCGACTGATAACGAAGTATTTGCTGTTGGGACTGCTAGTGGCGGTCTCGCTTGAAGCACAACAGAGTTCTCCGTCTGCGTCAGCGTGGACCGGTATCGTACGCACGGCTGCCGGCGAAGCTGTAGCCGGAGCGAAGGTAACGGTATACACGGCGGCCGCTAAAGAGAAAATGACAGCAATGACAGGAATCGACGGAAGGTTCGCGATTGCGGACATTCCACCCGGGCCACATAACGTGAGCGTGCAACTGCCCGGGCGAGGTCCGACAGGGCAAGTGGCAGTGGATATTACCGGCGTGCCAATTGTGCTGACGGTGTCCGATCAAAACGTGCTGTCGATTACAGCCAATCCGCAAACTTCTGCGGGAGCCTCGAATGGGAGCCCGAGCACAACTTCGAACCCAGCCAGCGAAGCAAGCGGGGAGAAACTCTCCAGCCAAAAAGTAAATGAGTTGCCGTTGAACGGACGCGATTTCAGCACGCTGCTGTTGTTAGCCGCGGGCACGATGACCGACGTGAATGGGCAGACAAATTTCACCCAGCAGTTCGCCATCAACGGACAGCGCGGCGTTGAGGCTGTCTTCGCGATGGACGGCGCTGACATTAGTGATCCTGAGATGGGTGGGAGCACGTTCACGAATTTCGACGTGGACGCAATTCAGGAGTTACAGTCAAGCTCAGGCTGGATGCCAGCCGACGTCGGGCGCGGCGCTGCAGGTTTCACCAACATCGTGACACGGTCCGGCAAAAGCGGATTTCACGGTTCGTTCTTCGAGTTCTTGAGGAACTCTGCCCTCGATGCGCGTAATTATTTCGATCACCCCTCGATTGCCGACCCAGGCCGTATCCCCCCGTTCCGGCGAAACGAGTTTGGATTTACCAACGGCGGGCCAGTCGTGCTGCCGAACCTGTATGACGGTCGCGACCGGACGTTTTATTTTGTGCAGTACCAGGGATTCAGGCAGGTGCTGGGAACGACCCAGGTTTTGGCTGTGCCGACGGTAGCCGAGAGAGCGGGTCAGGACACGGTGACGTATCCGGACGGCAGCACGGACACGCTGCAGGTGCCGGTGAATCCTGCAATTGCGGCAGTGCTGGCCCGTTATCCACTCCCCAACAACCCCACCGGCGCGTACGGTGCGCGAACTTATGCTGCGCCTTCAAATGTAAACACGGATGCGGATCAGTTTTCCATCCGCGTCGATCAGAAAGTTGGCGCGAAAGGACAATTGTTTGGCCGATTCAATTACGACAATCTGACAGGACCGACAACAAATCCGGATCAGACACTGATTGATCCGAGCTTCGGTGTGCAGTATGTGGATCGGCAGCGGAACGGGGTCATCACTTACACGCGCACCGTGTCTCCGCACTTTCTCTGGTCGGCGTCGGTGAGTTTCACGCGGACGACGCCTTCGTTTGTGACGCCGAACCACACCGATCCGGCATTGAAGTTCATCGATGGCCTTTACGAGGCGTACAACAGCGCGGCGGGCTCGGTGATGTCGGCGTTCGGAAATTTGTTCCAGGGACAATTAAATTTTGCGTGGACGAGCCCGCGGCACGCGGTGAAGTGGGGCGCGGAAGCACGCCTTAACCGGGACACGACATACTTCGGTACAAGTCCCAACGGCGAATACGATTTTGGTGGTGGAACAGTTTATTCGCCCGTGTTCATTCCTTCTGCGAGCGGACAGCATGATGTGCAGCCGGGTCAACCTCTGCCAGACACTTTAAGCAGCCTGCTACTCGGGTATCCGTACGCATACACGGTCGCGGTGGCACCGCCCTACGCATCGAATGGCGCGCACATTGGGCCCGCGGCGATCAACCGGAATGACGTGAACGCCTATATCGAGGACACATGGAAAATCAATCCGCAATGGACGCTGGAATATGGGCTGCGCTATGAACTCTACACGCCGATTTCGGAGCGGGCGAACCGGACATCGAGTTTTCTGAATTCGTTCCCACCCGCGGGCGTTGGTCAGGAATATTTGATCAATCCGCAGCCTACTTATCAGACCGACTGGAACGGCTGGGG
>JBAVUV010000997.1:0-5380 GCA_049696955.1 Candidatus Sulfotelmatobacter sp.
GCGACAATAGCCGCCTGCCACCCAATAGCGGAACTGTATTGAAAGTCGCCCGTGTACGAACCGGCGCTGATGGGTGATTCGAACTCGGCCCACAAAAAGCTGGTCGATTGTGTATCCAGGGTAAATCCATCAAGCGCGGTCGCGGTGGCGCTCGTCTCATTTTTCGCCCAGCTGAGTAACAAGCTGTTCGCCGGCACGGTTATGGGAGCTGTCGCCACGTTCGCTGAGGTCGCGCCCATTCCCGGGTCGGTGATGGCCGAGAAGATTGGGGGTCCGGTAACATCCGAGCCCGATACGGCGAAGACGTGCAACACCAGGGGCGCGGGATTAGTTAACTGGGCTGTGATCGTCTGGCCACTGCTGGTAACTGGGTTGTTCAGATAGTAAACAGCAGATACCAGCGTAAACGTGCTGCCGGAAAAAATAGTGGGACCTGTTAACAGGTTCCACGTGTTGCCCAAGTTGTCGCTCAAACCACTGATATTTACCGGTAGGCCGTCCCATGGCGTGTTGGTTGAGACAAAAGCCACCAGGGCTGAGGCGCCGGTTGTGTTGAATGCGGCTGACGTGTGTGTGGTCAGCGGCGTGGCATTAATGTACCCAACGGTACTGACTATAACTGGTGGTGAGGTCTGGGCTAAAGTCGGAAGCGCCGCTGTTAGCGCGAGCGTTAGGATGCCCACCGGACGGAGCACGAACTTTACAAAAAACCGATATGCTCTCACGGGATCCTCCTGCGGCCATCAATCCTTGCCCTCAGAGTCCGCTATGTTGTGCCCAATTAATTCATGAGTCGGTGCTGAGGGAGGACGACTGGAAAGTTTGCGCCAATCCTGGGGGACGGGCGAAGGTTGAATCAAGCGAACTCAAGTTGATACGGAAAAACCAACTTCTAGATGGCATGCCGAAAAATCAGGAATGACTCTTAGTCATCGGGCGAATGGAGATCTCCGTCACTTCAGCCGTTCGCGGAAGCATCAAAGTATGCACCACAACGGAGGCCACATCTTCTGGTTGCAAGAGAGTCTCTGGCATATACTCGCGTCCCTCCTGCTGGAGAAGTGCCCGCTGCATCGGTGTCGCAGTGCGCCCGAGATACAGGCTAAGAACGCGTATTCCTTTCGGATTCACTTCTTCTCGCAAACTATCGGCGATCGCGCGCAACGCATGTTTTGTGGCGGCATATTGCCCGACTTCCGGCCGTTTCACCGCGATCCCAACACTGGAGTTGATAAATACGATCTGCCCTCGGGCTTTCGTCAAAGCAGGCAGTAAGCGCTGACTCAACAGGTATGGTGCGCGGACATTAGTGGCATACTGCGAGTCGAAATCTTCGATGCGGGCGCGTTCCATCCGATCTTGATGAATCACGCCGGCGCTGTGTATGAGAATGTCGAGCTTGCCCGCTTTTTCTTCCACGGACCGGAGCAGAGTCTCGAACTTTTCTTCTTTGGTCAGGTCTATCGAAAACGCAGTTGCCACTGAGAATTGTCGGGCGGCGGCAACTGTCTGCGCTAGCGCGTCTGAATTTCTTCCCAGAGCACATATTTCAGCGCCTTGCCGGGCCAATGCAAGCGCGATAGCCCGTCCAACCCCGCTGCTTGCCCCGGTCACCACTGCCAAACGCCCGGCCAGTGGGGCAGTGCTATCGACTTTTTCGGCCATTACACATCGGATAACAACCCCATCAATTCCTTGCTCGCTAGACTGAAGCCAGGCTCTTCTCTTCTTCTTTGGCAACCGACGGTCGCACGAGTCCGCGAATAAGATCCATATAGAGCGCCTTCTGCCCGGTTGCGAACAAGAGCATCCCTACAAAGGTGATCATCAGGACCGAAATCTCCAGCGCGAAGCGCGGGATCGGATTCAACGACCGTCCGTAGAAAAAGCGCACGGCAAAGGCCAGTCCTGCAGCCACCATGCTCGATATCGCCGGTTTGCTCGCGGTGCGCAACACATCCCAGAATGAAATTACGGTGCCGTGCACGGCCCACGCAATCAACGGAAACACCCAAAGCATCATGACAGTCGAATATGCGATGGCAACACCCTGTGGTCCCCACCGCAACCCGATCAGATAAGACAAGATCAAAAGAGGTGCGATCACCAGGGCCATTTTCAAGCCTCGCCGCACCAACCCCAGCGACATAATCAGCCAGCCCAGGGGATTGGCGATGGCAAAAGCCATAATCGTGGGCGCGAGAAAGCGGAAAATGGGGGCGGCGGCTTTCCACTTGGGCCCAAGAAAGACGAAAATCAGGTCGTCCGCAAACAGAGCGCAGGCTACCGTCATGGGCATAGTCATTGCCAGAACCAGAGAGTAGCCTTTCAGGAAATAACTTCTGAGCCGAACGGGATCGTCCTGCAGGCGGGACAGTGCGGAAAACGCGACTTCCCCGGCGGCTGAATTCAGATTGGCCGTCGGAATGTTAATCAGCTGATAAGCCCTGCCATAAATTCCCAGCGCGTCGGCTCCCCAGAAGCGGCCGAGCAGCACCTTCTCAAGGTTGCTGGAAATATAGATAACCAGACCGTTCAAAGTGATGGTGCCGCCGAAGTGCATCATCGAACGTATGCCCGTCCGCTTGCGCGGCGGTCCCGGAATCCACTTCGTGGTCAGCCAGAAGCCCAGAGTGTTGATAATTGGAGTGGCGAGTGTCATGACGACAAGCGCCCAATATCCCCAGCCCGCACGGGCGGCGCCGATCGCGAGCGCGGTACTCACTACCAGGCTGATTGTGCTTATTACCGCCAACGTGGTAAACCGCATCTGGCGTTGCAGGAGCGCTCCGTGTTGAATACCAGCGGCATTAAACAGAAAACTGCCGGAAAGAGCAGCCGTCACTTTCAGGAGTCGGGGCTCATGGTAAAAGATGGCGATAAACGGGGCCATCGCCAGAATTAACAGCACAAGCCCAGCGCCCACGGCAACGTTGATCCAGAATAGTGTAGAAAGCTGCTCCTCGGTAACCACCGGACGCTGGATTGCGGCCGCCGAAAGCCCGAAGTCCCGGAACAAAATCAAGACGCCGGTAAAAGCTGTGACCATCCCCACCAAACCAAAATCTCTTGGATTCAGTAGCCGGGCCAATACCATCAGCGAAACCAACCGCATGGTGAAGTCTGCGCCCTGGGCGCAAAGTCTGGCCAACCCGCCGCGAATCGTCTTTTCCTTCAGATCCTTCATTGCGTGGTCATAGCCTTAAGGGAATCCCCGCAATCCGGCCGGAGCACTCTGAAGATGCGGTCATACTGTTCATCCAGCGCTCTGCGAAATTCTTCTGCTTTGTTCTTGATCAGCGGCTTGAGCGTCTCCGCATTTTTCTCCAGATCGCAGAATTGCTCGATCAAGCGGTCTGCGTTTAGGCGGTTAATGTCCTGGCAGTACTGCGACAATCCCATCTGGCTCATCAGCGAAGAGCACTTATGGTGGAAAGAAATCGCAATCGACGGTTTGTTGAGCATCAGCGACAAGAGGACATTATGAAAGCGGGTCGCGACTACGAAATCTGTCGCCGCGATTTGACTTAACAGATCATCCACCGAAGCTACCGGTTCGTCGATAATTCGACCCTCTTCGTAGACGACGCGCTGCTTGAGCAAGGAGCGAAACTCTTGGGTCACGGGCACGTCCGCCAGGTCTCCGATCAGTAAGCGGACGTCGAAGTCCTGCGCCAGCAGCCATCGTACGAACTCCACCAGTTTCTCAAGGTAGGCCGAAAAAACAGCGTTGTCCGGATTCGCGATGCTGTACTTACCGGCATACTCCATGAGTCCAAGGCCCACAACTAGCCTGCGTCCTCGCTTTTCCTGGCTGCGTGGCGCCAGACTTTTTGGCAAGCTGAAAGCCAGATCCGGATAGACCGGATCAGCCCCGGTGTGGAAGCCAATGCCTTTGAGGTATTGCAACGTAGACTCGTCCCGGTAAGAGCGGAAGTCCGCTAGGAAAAGAGCTGCCTTGACCAGAATTCTTCCTCGCCGACTGTAAATTGGACCGGCTCCGATGCTTACAAACAAGACCTTGCATCGGCAAAGCTTCGCCGTAACCGCCCACCGGAACATATCGTAGGGACCCCATTCAAGCAGGGTGAATGCATCCGTGAGTACCCCGGTTCCTGGCACGATCAGCGCTTCAGCGTCGCATAATATCCTCGGGCCGCTCAGCCACCGATACAACTCGCTAGGGATTCCTACAACAAGTTTTCGCCACCATCGAGCCGCTCCATTATGCGGGGTCCACCGCTTCACTACGGTGGACCTGCTTGGCTCTGCGCTGATGCCGTAGGTCGCTGAGACGGTTTCGGGTCCCGTGCAAATGCAATTAAATTCAGCGTCCGGTGCCAGACGGCGTAAATTACAGAGCATCGCCTGCAAGGTGCTCTCGTTGCCAAAGTTACCCCGCCCAAAGTGCCCGAAGAAAGCTATTTTTTGCCCGCGAGAGGTCACAGAAGTTCTAGCAATGAGCGACGCGGCGGACAGGGGTTCACTCTGCGCACGCCGCTCAATGATTTCCTGAGTGTTCAGCGTAGTCATCGATTCTACTTAGATCGGAGAGCGTCCAGCGGGGAGTGTATCGCCTCTTCAACGAAGAACTTCCATAATCCCAGAAATCTCCTCAGGACAGCAGTTGTGCATCCTAACCGGCTCCAGAATGAAATGGGCGTTTTCAGTACACAGCTCAAGTGTTCTTTCAACAGATGGCACCACGGTAAAACCAGCCTACGATTATCGTCTGCGTAAGCGAATTTTGCTCTCTCCCTGACGGTAGATCCTCGTTTGCACGTGGAAGCTTCGCGATGCTCTCGCCGGAAGAACATCTCCTCATCAATTTGCTTGATGTTGCCGAGAAGTGCGATTTTAAACAGCAAAACTTGATCGTCTCCCGCATACAAGCCCATTGCTCCAGTCTGCGCCAGAACGTCACGACGGAACAGACCGTATGCAAGCCATAGGAAGTCGCTACCCTGCGCCGCCAACCTCATGAATTGCTTTGCTCTGGATTCAACCGTCGGTCCTAAGACTGACAATTCGGACGCTTGCCGTCGGAGCACGCGGCCATCCGCATCGACATAGCTAAGTTTAGGAAAAACCAATACCACTCGCTGGTCTTCATCAAGTTCTTCAACACACTTTGCGATGAATCGGGGTGCAAACAGGTCGTCATGTGCCGCCCACTTGAAAAATTTGCCTTGCGACCGGCGGAACACTTCGTTGTAATTGAAAGAGACTCCCATATTTCGCGGATTTTGATACACGCGAATCCGGTTGTCGTCGTCGGCGAGTTGACGGCAGAGGTCAAACGTGTGATCTGTGGAACTGTTGTCACAAATGATCAACTCCCAATTAGAAAACGTTTGATTCCTCACACACTGGATCGCTT
>JBAVUV010000998.1:0-4259 GCA_049696955.1 Candidatus Sulfotelmatobacter sp.
CTCCTCGGCTCTGCACGGCGAGTTCTGCGCGGAGATATTACGGCGTCCGCCGCTTTTCGAGCTGGCTGGTTTGTGATTCAGGACGAAGCGTCGCAGCTGGTCGCAGCTCTGGTTGGGCATGGGGTCAGCGTACTCGATTGTTGTGCGGCGCCTGGAGGTAAGACTCTCGCAATCGCCGACCGCAATGTCGACGCACACATTACTGCTGTCGATCTTCACGCTCACCGGGCCCGCCTGTTGCGGCGATTACTGCGGGCAGATGACTCTTCCGACAAAGCTGGCGACAAAAATATCGGCATAGTGGCCGCCGATGCAAGGAATCTTCCTTTCGCAGCAAACTTCGATCGAGTTCTCGCGGATGTGCCGTGCTCGGGCACGGGCACGCTTTCACGCAATCCCGAGATCAAATGGCGGCTGATTCCCGATGATCTGGCTGACTTGCAAGTACGCCAACTCGCGATTCTGAAATCGGCGATGGCTCAAGTCTCCCGCGGAGGCCGCGTTGTTTATTCCACTTGTTCTTTGGAGCAGGAAGAGAATGAAGATGTCGTCGAGCGTGCTCTGATAGAAGATTCATCGTTCCGAGTGGTCGACTGCGGCGATGAGCTCGCGAAGCTCAAACAGCAGGGCGAACTGATTTGGGACGATATCTCTGCACTCACGCGCGGCCGTTATTTGCGCACGCTGCCTGGAGTTCATCCCTGCGATGGATTCTTTGCCGCGATTCTGGAAAAGATCTAACGCACTTCAAAATTCACCGTCGCACCGGCGAGCACTTTCTGTCCCGCAGGCGGATTCTGCGTAACAATCATGCTAGCTGGAGAGGGTTGAGCGGGAACCACGGGCGCTGGGGGAGCGGGGCTTGCTGCGTTGGAGTTCGGAGCAGTGGAACCTGGAGCAACGGAATTAGGAGAAGCATCGGGAGCCGGTGCTGGTGAACTCGCCGGGACTGGCGCCATGCTCACATTCCCGAGTTTGAACCCGGCATCCTGCAAAACACGGCTCGCGCTTCCGAGTGGCTGACCGAGGAAACTCGGCATTACGTATGCCGGTGGATCGGACGCAACGGTGATGAGCAAACTGGTTTTCGGCGCTGCCACTTGGCTCGCGTTGGCGGGCGGACTTTGCGCGAGGACTTGATCTGCGGGCGTGCCGGGCAACTGCATTTCCGCGGTGGAAGCCAGGTCCAGTCCGCGGCGCCGGATATTCCACTCCGCTGCGCGCTCACTTTGATTGGTCACGTCTGGAATGGCGACACGCTGTGGTCCCAGGCTTTGCGCGACGCGAACTTGCCAGCCGCGGCGTACTTTCGCGCCGGGCAGGGGGAGTTGCGACATAATCAAGCCCTCAGGAATTTGCGGGCTGTAATACTGGCGCTCGACTTCGATCTGCAGGCCAAGGTTGGCGACGACGCGTCCCGCATTCGCAGGAGTGAACCCAACGATTGCGGGAACTTGCACCTCCTGTCCGTGAATTGCGAATCGCATTGCGGTCAATGCCGATAGCAGTGCTACAGCCACAAGAGTCAGCGCTAGAATCGCAAAACGGAAAAATGATTTCATAACAGGCACAAGTGACGGCGTAACGATCCGGCAATCATACTAATGCGTTTCATCCGCGCCGGGCACCGTATCTGGCGTATCCAATTTCTGGGCTACGGGTCCAGGGGTTTCTGGCGGCGGCTGGAATTGACCAGCGTCCTTTCCCGCCATGGCGCTGGTCATGAAGTTCATCCAGATCGGCAGTGCGGCATGAGCGCCAGTTTCCTTCGCGCCCAGGGTTTTCTTCTCATCGAATCCCACCCACACTCCGCAAGTGATTGCGGGAGAGAATCCGACGAACCAAGCGTCGGTGAAGTCGTTGGTGGTGCCGGTTTTTCCGGCGACTGGAAAAGGCAACTTTGCCGCAGCTACTCCGGTACCGTGCAGCACGACCTCGCGCAGCATAGAAGTCATGATTCGCGCGGTGCGAGCACTGATTACATCTTTCACCTCGGGATAATCTTCCTCAAGAACGCGGCCCTCGTAGTCGGTGACCTTGGTGATATAGCGAGGAGTGACACGAACGCCGTCATTGGGAAACACGCTGTAAGCCGAGGTCTGCTCCATCAAGGCGATTTCCGCGGAACCGAGAGCTACGGGCAAGTAAGGAGGCAGCCTGGCAGTGATTCCGAAGCGCTCTGCAGTTTCAATTACGCTCTTGATCCCAACTTTACTGGCCAGTTTGAGCGCAGGAATATTTCGTGATTGCGCGAGAGCGCGACGCAAGGTGATGATGCCTTCAAATTTTTCATCGTAATTATGCGGCGAGTACGGTCCAGAGCCGGTTTCGAACGTGACCGGTTCGTCGAGAATGGTATCGTCCGGGCTTCCGCCTTTATCGATTACGGTTGTATACACGTAGGGCTTGAAGGAGGATCCTACCTGGCGCAAGGCTTGTGTCGCGCGATCGAATTTCGATTCGCTGAAATCGCGGCCGCCAACCATCGCCTTGATTCCGCCGGTCGTGTTGTCGATCGCCACGAGCGCTCCCTGAGCGCCAGAGTCCTGTTCCAGGCTCACGCGCGCCGCACCGTTGGGGCTCAGCGACAATATTTTTACGTAGCAGATATCTCCGGGTCGCAACAGATTCTGCATTTTACCTTGCGTCCAGGCCACGTCGGCTTGCCCGAGCGCAGCGGAATAACGCCCGAATTTCAAAGTTGCGATTCCGACCCCAGAGGAAGTGACGAGTGCGTGGATATATCCATTGACTTCCGGTTCGTCATCCCAGTCAGGATGCTGATATTTATCGATGGCGATGCCATCGGCGGCGACGTTTTCCAGATGTCCTTTCCATCCATGGCGACGCTCGTAGGCTGCGAGACCATCCAGTACAGCTTGATTCGCCGACTTCTGCAGATCGACATCGAGCGAGGTATAGACCTTTAAGCCTCCCTCGTGCACCTGATCGGCACCGTACCTATTTTCGAGATATCGGCGGATCTCTTCGACGAAATAAGGCGCCAGCGAGTTGGGATCGTTTTGCAGATGCAAAGTTAGCGGCAGCGACCGGGCATCCGCCGCCTCGGCGGTAGTGATTTTCCCATCTTCGAGCATGGCATTGATTACCAGGTTGCGACGCTTGGTTGCGCGATCCGGATGGTTGATGGGGGAATAGATTCCCGGACCTTTGGGCAGACCCGCCAGTAGAGCGGCTTCCGCCAGTGTAAGTTTCTTGGCTGGCTTGCTGAAGTAGTACTCCGAAGCCGCCTCGAAGCCATACACTCCGTGCCCGAGAAAGATCTGATTGGCGTATAGAGTGAAGATCTGCGGCTTGGTGAAACGCCGTTCGATTTGAATGGCCAGCATGGTCTCTTGCACTTTGCGATGGAACGACCGGTCGGGGGAAAGAAAAAGATTGCGCGCGAGCTGCATGGTCAGCGTTGAGGCGCCCTGCACTTTGCCACCGGATTCGATGTCGCGGTAGGCGGCGCCTATAATCCGCCAGAGGTTGATGCCTGAGTGCCGATAGAAATCCTTGTCTTCGATTGAGACTAAAGCATCGCGCAGCACGGGAGCAAAATCATCGTAGCCAGCCACTACGCGCCGCTGCAGCGCGAACGATCCAATCACACGGTCGTGATCGTCGTACAACTCGGTGATCGAGCTTGGCCGGTAGGCTTCGAGAGCTTCTACTTGCGGCAAGTCCGTAGTGTAGACAAGGAGCAATCCGGCAGTCGCACCCACCAGGGCGGAAACCAACACCAGCAGGCCAAACAACACGCGGCCCACAAACTTCCGTCCGGCAATTTCTACTGGTGGAAGATCCTGGTAGAGCGACTTCATGACTAGGTGAGTTCAGGATAGCAGGGCGTCATTCGCACTGGTAGTCACTCCCGATCACTCACTCGGATCAGTGACGACTGGGTCATAAAGAGCAGGATGACGATCCGTTGAAGAACCGGCAGCAACAAAAAGAATCACGCACCTTCCGGTGCGCGATGAAAATCAGACGTAAGTGCGGGATCTAGCTGGTTCGGCTCTTCAAGACCTCGATAGCCTTATGCAGTTGGTCGTCGGGAGTGTTCTTTGGTTTAGCTTCCGGTTCCGGCGCAGAAGGCTCCGTATCGTCATCGTCGGAGATTATATTATCCGTGTCGTCAGCGACCAGAACGTTGGGCGTGACTGCGGTTTCCTGAATCGCCTTGCCGCCGGGGGAATAATATTTTGCTACGGAGAGAATCAACGCTCCCCCGTCTTGCAGATCGATGGTCTTTT
>JBAVUV010000999.1:0-2405 GCA_049696955.1 Candidatus Sulfotelmatobacter sp.
GGGCTGGGCAATTGAGCCTGCACGCCGCCTCGCGAACTCCGATCAAACACATCAGGATCCAGTTCCAGCGCGTGCTGGTATGCGGACACGGCGGATTCAAAAGCACGTTTTGAGAAATAGGCTGCTCCTAAATTGCTGTAGAACGACGCCGAATCATTGTCGATCTGAATCGCCTTTTCATACTGCTTGACGGCCGCCCCATATTTCTTGCTCTCATAGAAAATTACGCCAAGATTGTTGTAGGCGTCGGCGAAGCGGCGATCACTGCGAATTGCTTGCTCGAACGATCTTCTGGCTTCTTTGTAGCGTTGGATCATGAGTTCCGTAATGCCGATCTTATTCAGCAACCGCGAATCGTTTCTCTTCTTATTCAGGGCGGCGCGATAATAATCGAGGGCATCCAGATACAACTTGTCAGCGCGAAGCCGGTCGGCTTGCTGTTCGAGAGCGGCGGGGGTTGCATCGGGCGCCGGAGGATCGATCGACCGCACCAGCGGAGGTGCGATCTGGACTTGCTCTGAATGTGAAACTTGTGCCAGTGCGGCGGTGGAAGAAATCAGGAGAACAACCAGGCAGGCCTTCCGGTAGGACATACAAACCCCCAAAACGACCACTTCCCAACGAGCCTATTGTGCCACAGTTTTCAACCGGCGGCGAAGAATTTATTGAATCGCCTTTTTAGGTCATTGCGGCGGAGTTTGCCCGTTCTCCGCGGGTTTAGGGGGCGGAGCCGAGGATTTGTCATCCTTAAAAATGCCCGCCAGCTTACCGAAAAAGCCCTTCTTTTTCTTGGCGTCCGGGTTATTCGGGTCCTGAACCTCTTGTCCATTGGCTGCCTGTGCCGGAGGAGCCTGGGCTGGAGGAGGCAATGCCTTCTCGCCTCCCCCAAAGAATCGGGAGAAAAATCCCGCAACGCCATTCTGCTGGTCGCAAGTCTCGCGCGGTTCCGTGCCCGCCACAAAGGCTGCCGTGTAATCGTCCGGACATGTTGGCGTGGCCAGACGGTTTGTGACTTTGTCCAGCTGCACGTCCACGACTCCGGTGGGCTGTGAGAAGGGTTTCATGTCCTTATACTGCGGGAGCAAGGACGCCTTCTTCATGAACTCGGTCCAGATAGGTGCGGCTGCTTGCGCGCCAGTGAGCCGCAATTCGCTGTAGTCGTCATAACCCACCCAAACAATGCACAACAAGTTGGAGGTATATCCCGCGAACCAGCCGTCGTGCGAACTGCCAGTCTTACCCGCGGCAGGTGGAGTGAAGCCGCGCAAGCGGACGGCCGTGTAGCCCAGACCGTTGTTGATCACTCCTTCCATCATGCTGGTCATGATGTAAGCGACGCGGGGATCGAGCACCTGGCGCTGGTCGGGTTTAAAGTTTGCCAGCACGTCGCCCTTGGCATTGCGCACGGAGTTGACCAGCACTGGAGAAAGGCGCTCACCGTTGTTGGCGAACGATGTGTAGGCCGCAGCCATATCCAGAGGCGTGGCATCGTAAGAGCCGAGCGCCATGGCTGGCGTCGGTTTGACCGAAGTTATTCCTGCCGACTTGGCCAGGTCTGCAACTTTGTCATATCCCACTTCTTCTGCCAATTTCACCGTGGCGTTGTTCAACGACATGGCCAGGGCATAACGCAGGTTTACGTCGCCGTGGTATTCCTCCTTGTAATTGCGCGGCTCATAGATCTGATCGCCGTAAGCAAAACTGGTGGGCGCGTCGGTAACGGTCGAGGCCGGGGTAATCACAGTCTGCGAGCCATCCACTCCCGTATTCATGGCAGCGGCATAGACGAACGGTTTGAATATCGAGCCGGTGGGCCGCTTGGAAAGCGCGTGATTCAACTGGCTGAAACCGTAGTCCCGCCCTCCGACCAAAGCCAGCACGGCTCCGGTATGCGGGTCGAGGACTACCAGCGCCACCTGCGCCTGCGGCCCCGGCGCTACCGTCGTTTCAAATTTCTTTCCGACTTTCTTCCGCTTGGTGCGAAGTTTCTTGACTTGCTCGTCCACCAGCTTGATGCCTGATTCCACTGCTTGAGCAGCGGCCCTCTGCAGATCGGGATCAAGCGTTGTGTAGATACGGTAAGACTCGTCGTTCAAATCATGTTCGCTGAACTTGTTAATCAGCGCGTCCCGCACCATGTCGACGAAATACGGCGCATCGCTAGCTTCCACATTCGGTGGCGCCAGTTTCAATGGTGAGGCTTTCGCCTTCTCTGCCTGCTCGCGGGTGATGGCGTGGGTGTCGACCATCGAGTCCAATACAAGATTACGGCGCTCCAAAGCGCGTTCCGGGTGCCGGTAGGGCGACAGCCGGCTGGGGCCTTGTATGATTCCGGCCAGCAGCGCGGCTTCCGGCAGTGTGATGTCCTTCAAGTCCTTATTGAAATATGCACGTGACGCCTCGGC
>JBAVUV010001000.1:0-2062 GCA_049696955.1 Candidatus Sulfotelmatobacter sp.
GCTGTAGGCCTTCTCTCGTCGATATTTGTAGGATGTGGAGGGGGTGGTAGCGGTTCGTCGCAAATGCCGCCAGGCGACTTTTCCCTTGCTGCTTCACCCGCCGGTCTGACTCTCGGAATTGGTAGTATGTTCCTCGCCAAAATTCAAAGCGCCAAGCGAAAGTTGCAAGCCAGGGTCAGTCATCCATCGGTTGGGATGCGCAGCGCCAGTTACAAATTGGAAGGGATGAAAACGTACCTTCTTGCGCACAGCATGAGTGAGGATATAGACTGTGTCTCGCCAAAATTCAAACTGCCCCGTTGGTACTCCGGAGCAAACCTAGGCAACAATTGAGAAACTATTCGTGGAGGGCGACAATGGACCCCTCCTTATTATATTGCGCCGACGTAGCGTGCCGCCCGCTCAACCGATTCCTAGCCAAACGGCTCTGTTTCCACCTGGCTTCAGTATCTGTTCTCACGCAGCGCGCTCGTATCTGTGGTGCAGTCCGCCGAGTCGCGGCCAAGCAGTGACTCGGCCCCGACTAAGACTTGCAGTTCTGCCTTTGGGCGTGCCCTTGCCCAGCCCCATGTGCGTCCTGTCATTGTGGTAGTAGGAGATGTATTCAGAAAGCAGTCGCCTGAGATGATGTTCATTTAACGCAATCACATGATCCAGCAACTCTCTTCGGCAACTTCCGACCCAGCGTTCCGCTATTCCATTCTGCCAAGGGCAACCAATCGACGTTTGGACGGGCAATACTTCCATGGAACGGATGGTTGCGGGGACTTCGAATCCGTACTTGGCGTCGTGATCAAGGATAAGAAACCTCGGGCAGTCGGCGAAAGGGAAGGCCTCCCGGATTTGCTGACTGATCCAATTGCTGGTTGGGTGTGGCGTGACATTGTAGTGCACGATTCGACGCCGATCATGAGAAATAATGAAGAAGCAGTACAGAATGCCAAATGTCACCGTTGGCACGGTAAAGAAGTCCATAGCAGAGATGGCTTCGCGGTGGTTACGAAGGAATGTCCGCCAGCGCTGAGCCGGCTCCGGGTTTCTTGGAGATCGTCTCATCCAGCGGGAGATGGTTCGTTCCGAGACATCGAAACCCAACATCAAGAGCTCTCCGTGGATGCGAGGAGCGCCCCAACTCGGATTTTCCGCCACCATTCTGAGGATGAGATCTCGAATCTCTTTCGAGACTCGTGTTCGGCCTCGGTTCTCACGAATCTTCGTGAGCATGCTCCAGTGCCATCGAAATCCGGCACGGTGCCATCGGACAACCGTGTCAGGACTGACGAGTATGAGGGATTGCCTCCAGGAAGACCAAAGGAGGCGTGCGAGAAGCCAGAAGCTCCTGTCGAGCGCCGTGAGCCTCGGCCGGGGGTGCTTGCGTTTCAGAACAACGATCTGCTGCCGCAAAGCGAGGTTCTCGATGAGGAGGTCACGACGGGAGCGAAAGGAACGCGCAACGAGTCCGAGCCAGAGGCGAAGCATGAGTCATCTGCATAGCAGATTGCAGCTTGTGGATGCTCTCCCAACCTGTTGATTTCTTGGAGGGATAGAATTTTGGCGAGGCACAGTCTGGAGACAACCAGCGTCCATGATTCGGGTTGAACTCCCGAAACGGGAAATCGTAGATGCCCGTGACGACATTTTGTGTTTGGCCCGTAAAATCCAAATCCGTGGTGCCAGATGGCGCATAATTTTCACCATATGGCGCGTATGCTGTGTCGAAGTACATGACTTGGGTTTCGAGGTTGGAAACGAGCCGAGAAGTGCCCAACCAGTCTTTATGATGAAATAAGTACCCGCCCGACCCGCCATCGATGGCTTCTAGCTCTCCTCCACCGGGGAGAGCCGCGAAATCGTACTCCACAGTAAAAGGTCCTGCCATAATCGCACGCTTGCCCACCGCGCTGTAGACGATTTCTCGAGTTACACCGCTGGGCTGATCAACCTCTACGATGCGGTCAAATGCATCACGTGTGATCGTCGCAGTGCCTGACCCGTTGATCACCGAGACGACTTTATTCTCGGCATCGAATGCGTAGACATTCACGCCGTCACTTGTGAGATT
>JBAVUV010001001.1:0-2505 GCA_049696955.1 Candidatus Sulfotelmatobacter sp.
GCGACAAATCCCAGACACACGCTCAGTGCCAGATAGAGAAGCGCCACCCAGATCTGGCCGTCCTGGATGGTGCGCAAAGTCTCGTATTCGAAGCTAGAGAATGTCGTGTAGCCCCCGATGAAGCCGATTGGGATCAAGTATCGCCAGTTCGCGCTCCAATGCGTTCTTGCCGTCAATAAGGCAAACACCAGCCCGATCAGGAACGAACCCGTAACATTGATCACGAATGTCCCGTAGGGAAACCGAGTTCCCATCCTGCTGCCGATATAACTGCCCAGCCAGAAGCGCAAAATCGAACCGAGACAACCACCCACGCCAACCAACACGTATTTCAGCAAGCTGTCTTGTTCCTTTCCTGTTCATAATGTCTTCTCAATCGTCCTGTCCGCCTACGAAGCCACTGTCTGCTCGGGTCGGACGCTCTCCAGACCATCCAAAGCTCGGCGAATGGTGTCTTCCTGTCCGGCCGGCGACACGTGGTCTCCCACCAGCCTCTCCACCTGAGCGCGATAGCCGTTGGCGTACGCGTCGAACCTGCGTTGGATCTGATTTAGCGTTCTGTCCGACCAGTCAAACAGCAAAGCATGGTAGGCGGAAAGAGATTTGGTGACTTGCTCTCCGATCATTCCAGCCAAACGCCTCGTAACAAGGGACCTTGAGATATTTCCGCCGAGCAAATTGAGAAGGAAAGAGGACCTTATTTGAATGTCCAGTTGGCCGAGGTCGAGGGCTGGCATCTCGCGCACCACGCCAGAGAACTCCTGCGCCCCAGGCACGTCTTCGACTTCCAGCACTTTGGCAGCAGCGGCCAGCGTCTCGTGGAGTTTATGTGCCATGGCATCCATCCGTCGGCGAAGAGATTCTGTTTCCTCTTGAACCGTCCATGTCACAGCATTCCGCACGATCATTGGCGCTGCTTCCCCGGACGCACCTTGCTTGGACCAGGACTCGACCAAAGTAGCCCCCGCGAATCGCAATATCTTCGTGGTTGAATATTCCAATTGGTTGGCAACGGCTCGGGCCATCTTCTTCATCTCTTCTAGCCGACCGCTAGCTTGACGTAATTCAGATTCAACGACGCGTAATTGTTCCACCTTCTTCGGGGAGATCTGATCTTTACGGCGAAGACGCGTACGTAAAGCCATCTCCACCGATTGTTGCAGGGCCCCTAGTTTGCGCCTTATTGAGCGAAGTTTCAGATCCTGCCGCTGACTGTATAGGGGAGAAATGTCTTCTTCGAACCAATGCGTCAGCAAGTCTTTGCTTCCGGGCATGACGCTCACGGCATGGACCGCAAGATCCAAATTCAGTTCTTCTTTGATGTGATGTTTGACATAGCCAACGACTTGCGAGCGATCTTCAAGAGTCAACAAGTCTGCTTTGCTCAACAAGACATTGGCCGGGATTGCCGCGTCGTAGAGAATCTGTATGGTTTGGAGGTCGTCAGGAGTCAGAGTTGACCCCGCATCGATCAGGACCACGCCTAAGTCACAACGTGGCAGGTAGGCGAGCGTCTCAGCGGCTCCCCTTGTCGCGAGCGACCCCAATCCAGGAGTATCGACAAAGGCGATGCCCTCCTTAAGGCGAGCGGAAGGGATCTGAACTACGATTCTCGTCACATGCTTTTCATTTCCTCGATTCAGCTGTTCGGCGACAAACTGCGGCAATTGCGAAATGTCGAATTGTTCGGGAGTCCGGTTAGCGAACCAGACACGAACCGTGGGAGAATCGCCATACAACAATCGCGTTGGCACCGCCGTGATGGGTGTGACTCCAACCGGGAGCACATCGGTCCCGAGGATTGCGTTCAGCAGAGACGACTTGCCGGAACTGACGCGGCCAAAAATGGCGATTTCAAAGCTGTTGTCTTCCAGCCGATCGAGAATCATCGACAGGGTAGATCGAAATTCGACCAGTCCATGTTCGCTGATGACCGACTCCAGCTTCTTGAGAAGTGGAACCTCGTCTCCGGTTTGTTCTAGCCTTTGCAACCGTTCTTGCAGGTTTTCCCGGGAACCGCGCATTAAATATTGATCAAGCTGTCTCACCAGACTGTGGAGTTCTCCGGCAATGCCGTTTAGCTCAACTGCGGCTGCAGGAGGAACCTGTCCGTAACCGCTCATGTATTCGGGTTTCAACTCCTCCGCTGCGATGTCCACAAACGTGAGATTTACGTGGAGCGAACGCGAAACGGGAATATCGGCTGTCGGTCGTTCCATTCCTTGTCCGTCGAGGACACGAATCAGCTGAGCGCGAATGCGGCCGATGTAGTCCTCGATCACGCGTCGTTGAGCGGGACTTAGGTCCGAAGAATATTGGGGAAAAGCTAGCTTTGAGGCGGAGACATTGAGCGAGCTCTCCATGTCCGCCAGCAGCTTGTCGATGTGGCGGCAGGTCACGCTGAGTCGCCGCGCATGATTCGAATTGAGCAGATTGGCCGAAGTTTCAGACATCAACCGTTCGTCCTCGTGCGCCCCTAAAGGACACACGAGGACTCTCCTGTTC
>JBAVUV010001002.1:0-1721 GCA_049696955.1 Candidatus Sulfotelmatobacter sp.
GGTGGTCTCAATGGGTCGATGCAACACCATCTAATATAAAGCTTCTGTTCAAAGGTGGTGTGTATGACCCAAGGAAAACGGGTGGCGGTTTCTGCGGCGCAGCGGACCGAGCTATGGAGCCGTTGGAAGGCGGGGCAGTCGCTGCACGTGATCGGGCGCGCCTTCGACAAGCCACATAACTCCATTCATGGTTTTTTATCGCAGCATGGTGGGATTGTTCCGCCAGTCCGTCGGCGTTCACTACTGGTACTCACTGCAGTTGAGCGAGAGGACATATCTCGGGGGCTCGCTTCCGGTTCGTCCATTCGCGATATAGCCAAAGGTCTGGAGCGCGCGGCGTCGACGGTGAGCCGGGAAGTCGCACGCCATGGCGGCCGTCCGGAGTATCGAGCCCAGGAAGCGGACCACCAAGCCTGGGAATCAGCTGTGCGGCCCAAGCGGTGCCTTCTGGCCATCCAGGTGAAGCTGCGGAGGGTGGTTGCGAGTAAACTGATTCTGGATTGGTCTCCGCAACAGATTTCCGGATGGCTAAAGATCCAGTATCCCGCGGACGAGAGCCTGCGCGTGTCCCACGAAACGATTTACCGCAGCTTGTTCATCCAAGCCCGCGGAGTGCTGAAGAAAGAGCTGTTGGGGCACCTGCGATCCAAGCGCCGCATCCGCCGCTCGCAGCACGCGCGTATCTTTAAAGACTTGCGCGGTCAAATCGTCGATGCCATCTCCATTCGGGAAAGACCCGCAGAAATCGAGGACCGCGCGGTTCCCGGTCATTGGGAGGGCGATCTCATTGGTGGCACAAAAAACAGTCACATCGCGACGTTGGTGGAACGACATTCGCGTTTTACGGCCCTGGTCAAGGTGCGGAGCAAGGACACGGCTGCGGTCGTGGCCGCATTGAGCCGGCAAATTCGCAGGCTTCCCACCTCCCTGCGGCGCTCGTTGACCTGGGATCGCGGGCTGGAGATGGCTAAACACCAAACCTTCACGGTAGCGACAAATGTGAAAGTTTACTTCTGTGATCCGCACAGCCCTTGGCAACGAGGAACCAACGAAAACACCAACCGCTTGCTGCGACAATACCTGCCGAAGAGAACCGACCTTTCCTGCTACACGCAATCCGAACTGGACAAGATCGCACTGCGTCTAAATCAACGTCCGCGAAAAACTTTGGGCTTTCAGACTCCAGCGAGTAAACTGCGCGCAAGTGTTGCGCCGACCCTTTGAACCCGCAGAACCAATCGGGAGTTAGAGCCCGTTTCAGATGCGATTGGCCTACGGGCCACGTCTGCCGTCATCTCGGTGAAGGGCTGTTCGGTAGCGAATTCGTTGTGTCCAGGGCAGGAGAAGTGTACGATGCGCGCGCCAGAGGTCCAAATCCGAATCTCCGGATGAAACGCACTTGAGCATATGATGAGGCGCACATGTGCTGCAAGTTGACTCCGGACCAAGAGGAATCCTTTCCATGCAACCGGCCGTCGAGAAGAGAAATCCGCACTTCAATCTAGCCTCAGGGAGCACAGCCGGTCTAGCACGCCATGCTCCCGCTGACGGCGGCAAGCTCATCGTTCTGACTGCACCGTTGACGGAAACGATTGACCACGCCGGTTTCTTCATCCAAATGGCGCTGGCCTCGATACCACAGTGGCTCGAGTTTGTTCTGAATAGAAAGTATCCGAAGTGGCGCGACGTGGAGCGCAATGACGATGGCACGGCACGCTACA
>JBAVUV010001003.1:0-1978 GCA_049696955.1 Candidatus Sulfotelmatobacter sp.
TGGATAATCGTCCCCAGGCCAAGCCCCATTTTCGTAGGCGGCATGGGCGTGCGGGAGCCCGTGCCGCGGCCATCAGCCTGTCCTACACGCCGCCCCAGGTCGCAGCACTCTATAGCTTTCCTACTGGGGTGGACGGATCGGGAGAGTGTATCGCGCTGATTGAACTGGGCGGCGGATTTAAGGCTGCGGATCTGAGCAATTACTGGAATCAACTCAAACTGACGAAGACGCCCACCGTGTCGGCGGTTTCGGTTGGCAACGGCAGCAACAATCCTACAGGAGACCCGGACGGTCCGGATGGCGAAGTAATGTTGGACATTGAGGTATCCGGATCGATCGCACCGGGCGCCAAGATTGTCGCTTATTTCGCCGAGAACACTGACGCCGGATTCTTGAACGCGATCACCACTGCGGCGCACGACAGCACGAATAATCCTTCCGTGATCTCTATCAGTTGGGGTGGTCCGGAATCTTCCTGGACGCAGCAGGCGATGACATCCATGGATTCGGCATTTCAGGCTGCAGCCGCAATGGGTGTAACCGTCTGCGTTGCGGCGGGAGATGATGGCTCGACCGACGGAGTAACTGATGGCCTGAATCATGCGGATTTTCCGGCGTCGAGTCCGAATGTGTTGGCTTGCGGCGGTACGGATTTGGTGGCATCGGGAAATACCATTACCAGCGAAACCGTGTGGAACGAGCTGGCAAATAATGAAGGCGCAACGGGAGGCGGCATTAGCGATGTTTTTGCGCTTCCCAGTTATCAAAATTCGGCTAGGGTTCCTCCATCCGCCAATCCTGGTGGCCACGTCGGTCGCGGAGTTCCAGATGTTGCGGGAGATGCGGATCCTACTACGGGGTACGTTACGCTCGTCGATGGACAATCCGGCGTAATCGGCGGCACCAGCGCCGTCGCTCCGCTCTGGGCTGGGTTAATTGCGCTCATCAATCAAAGCGTGGGAAAGCCCGCGGGATTGATTAATCCCGCGCTTTACCAGAACTCAGGCTCCGCACAGGATTTCAACGACATTACTTCCGGCAACAACGGCGCCTATTCAGCAGGTCCGGGATGGGATGCTTGCACGGGACTGGGGTCGCCGATCGGAACGCAGGTTGCGGCGGTGCTGGGCGGCAGTTCAGCGCAGGTGAAAACCGGAACGTAGCTCTTGAGGCAAGTTTCGTCCGACTCTTCGAACTCGCCAGCTGTCGCCAACTCGTCCCAAGGGATCCCTCGTGATGATGTTGGTGCGAGGAGCTTCTGTGATGATCTCCCTCCGGCCTGACCGAAAGTAACACCCAATCCTCTTCTCGGATCGCCTGTCTTCCTGTATCATCTAACTAACTAGTTAATTAGCGCATGAATCAAGCCATCCGTCGTCGGCGTACCGTTCCTCGCATGGGCTCTCGCGGCCAGCCGGAGGAAAGCCGCGCCGCTATTCTGCGGGCGGCGGCGCGGGAGTTTGCCGAGCATGGCATCGACGGCGCCCGCACCGATGCTATTGCCCGTGAGGCGCGAGTCAACAAAGCGCTGCTCTACTACTATTTCAAGGACAAGGAAACGCTCTACGGCGCGGTTCTCGACAGTGCGTTTTCCGGGATGAAAGCCACCGTCTTCACAGTTCTCGACAGCGATTTGCCCGCGCGCGAGAAGATCATGGCTTATGCGGGAGCGTATTTCGATTTCATCGCCTCCAACCAGATTTATCCCAAGCTGATGCAGCGCGAGATGATGCGGGTGCGCGAAGGCGACTCGCTGCATATCGATCGATTGGTCAAAACCTATTTTCAACCGATCTACCGGCGTGTCGGAGAGCTGTTGCACAAGGGAATCGCGGAAGGTGAATTTCGCAAAGTGGACCCGGTCCACTTTGTGCCATCCATGGTGGCAATGATCGTTTTCTATTTCAGCAGTGCTCCGGTGATGCGGCGGATCGTCCACTTCGATCCCCTCGCCCCACAACGGGTCGCCGAGAGGCGG
>JBAVUV010001004.1:0-2824 GCA_049696955.1 Candidatus Sulfotelmatobacter sp.
GCGTAATGTTGAGCGAGAAAGATGGGAATCTGACGCCGCAGGATTCGAAGACGATATTCGGCGTCCTTGATCCCATGAAGTTGCTCGGCCCGTCGGCCTTCGGCCCGCTGAAGTTTCGCCCCATCGATGCGGAAGGAACCGATGGAGATTGGCAGCCTCTGGTTACGCTGGTCCGGATTCCCCTGCTGGAAGGAGTTCGCTGCGCCAAGGCCGCAGAAAAGCAGTGCACGCTTGATGGCGACAAATTATTTCTTATCGACGCCGTCAGCTCCAATGCTGACTTCACCAACTCCATAACCGTGCCCGATGGCTTTGTCCAATCCGCGCTAAAAATTCCACAGCCCGAAGGCAAGATTCTTTACCTCAAGCTTCGCGACGACCCTTCCACCGTGGTTATGGTGAACGTGCCGGTTGTAAATACGCCCGAGTAGCGACCCTAAATGCTTCAAGGTTGCCTTCCCGCGTCCATAATTTCTTTCCCTTCGTTCTGCGCGACGGCGGGATACGCGAGCTTCTTGCGGCGTCGCAAATCATTTGGCAATTGCGACTTCAATAACCAAAGACCAACTGCCGTAGCCGCTGCCCATGTGACGGAGATCAACGCCAGTTGCATCACGTCGGTAACGCGGCTGCCGTGACCATAAGCAGGCAGGGGCACGCTCTTTGCGACTTCAAGGCTGATGACTCCAGCGACCACAGCGGTTAGTGCAGACTTCCCTAACTCATCCCAACGCAGCGTTCTCAACGAGACCATCTTCCGGTAATGCAGCAGCCACGCCAGCGCCAGCAGGTTCGCCCCGATGCCAATGTCACTAGCGAAGGCCAGGCCCACGACGCCGTATCTGTGGAACAATAACGAATAAACCGGCAACGATGCGCTCGTAATCAGCGTTACTGCCAGCATCGGAGTGAGCGTGTCTCCGGCGGCGTAGAACGCGCGGGCGTAAAGCCCCTGGGCCGACCATAGCGCCAGTGACAGCGAGAACCAGAAGAAATAAACGGCCGTGGTCTGCGTGTCGGAGAGCGTGAATCGTCCGCGGCGATAAACCAGATCGATCACGGGAAACGCGGCAGCCATCATCCATCCTGTGGCAAGAAATGATGCGGCGGCGACGCGGTACACAGAATCATTCACCGTGGTGGCAAATTCCTTCAGGCGCTTCTCATTGAACAAACGTGCAAAAAAAGGCAAGGAAGCTTGTCCCGTGGCCTGCCCGAGAACCGCGATGGGCACGGCAAACAGACGCTTGGCATAGTTGAGGCGCGCGATATCCCCCACCCCGCTCGCGGCATAGTGGCGCAGGATCCAGTCATCGGCCGTCACCAGGGAAACGCCCAGCATCAGCGGGATAGAAAGCTTCACCCACTCGCGAAATGCGGGATTCATGATATCGAACGAAGGTTTGTACCCCGTGCCGATGCGCACCGCTCCAACCACGCTGGCGAGAAACGGACCGACAACGCTACCCAACAGTGCGCCATAGGCCAGCGAAGCAATCCCGAGATGGCGGCCGGCAATCACGCCGCCAAAAATGATGAAGACGTTGTAGAGCAGCGGGCCGAAGGCGGGAAAAAGAAACAGACGGTGCGAGAGCAGAACAGCGGAAACCACTCCTCCCACATAGAAGAAAATCTGCGCCGGCAACAGTATGCGGGTGAGATGAACCGTCAGGTCAACCTGTGCGGGCGAGAAGCCGCGAAACATCCAGCGTACGAACTGCGGGGTAAAGATTTCGGTGATCACAGTGCCGATGATCATCACCGTCGTCATCACCGTGATGACCACAGAAAAGGTCTTCTTGGCGTCGTCGTCGCGGTTCTCGGCGAGAAAGCGGGTGTAGATGGAGATGAAAGTGATCGAAGCCGCGCCGCCCGCCACAATATAGTTAAGCCAGTCGGGCAGTGTAAAGGCGGCGACGTAGGCGTCGGTCTGCGCCCCGGCCCCAAAGGCATAGGCTATGTATGCCTCCCGCACGTAGCCGATCACGCGCGACAGCATCACCGTCCCCATCAGCAGCAGCGTGGCGGAGAAAGCCGTGTGCTGGTGTGAGGGACGGAAAAACTTCGGGACCTTGATCATGGGACGCAGATGTAAGCCAGCAAATTCCTTCAAAGCCTACCAGACGCTTTGCATCTACAGCCGCGTCTATCGCGAATGTAGGTTACGGCGGTTCCTTTATTGATACTCCGGCATCGCACGGCATTCCCGCCAGATGAGGTGCGCCCCTAAGAGCCAATTTCCGCAATCACTTACCTCCTGATGTGCGATTGAGAACGATTTGAGGCGCGGAGCATTGCCGAGCGATCCCGATTGTTGCAAAGTCGCAATCATTCGCAGCTGGAAACGAGGCCGAAAAATAATGAAAAAGATTGCGGAAGCCAAGGTTACCCGCTGTATGACCGAGCTTTGTGAGCAAGAGAGTCCCATGCTCCTGCTGGAGAAGAAAGCGGGGCATCCCGTTCCGGAAATGCGGCGAGTGCAGGAAAGCTGGGTCGCATCCGGCGAGAAAAAGACGCTGCTGTGGCTGGCCACGCGCATCCCGCAACGGGTAACTCCGGATCATCTCACCGCGTTGGGATTCGCAGCACACGTCGGCGCTGGGGTCTGCTATGTCTTGGCGCGATGGAACAAGTATGCGCTGCTCGGCGTGATCGTTTTGCTGGCGTTGAACTGGCTGGGAGATTCGCTGGATGGCACGCTGGCGCGGGTGCGGCAGAAACTACGTCCTCGCTATGGATTCTATGTCGACCACATGGTCGATACATTTGGCGCGCTCGCGCTGATGGGCGGACTGGCCTTGTCTGGCTACATGCGGCCTTGGAT